>CAYJXJ010000067.1:0-22259 GCA_964374095.1 uncultured Elusimicrobia bacterium | reverse complement strand
TTTTTCGACGGGAAAGTGCCCGCCTTGCCTACATAACTCGTAAACTCGGGCTAGAATAACCAAAACCCCGGGGCCCGTCAAGGCGGATTCCGCTCCCCGGAAGGCCGGGGTGGGGAGTTTGTCGGGGGGCTGCCTCCACCGGTGGAGGCAGCCGCGGCCAAAGCGCCGGAAAATAAATCACGTTTTCTTCGCAAGGTCGCCGCGATACCCGCGGTTGACTTGAGCTTTTCTGAAATGGGAGCATACCTTCGGTGCGGGAGTGAGACCATGAGGCTGATCAGAAACGGGGTCGCCGCGGGAGGCGATTCGAGCCTCCTCATCTCGGCCATGAGGCGGGTCGACCTCTTCGCCCCCCTTTCCGACGAGCAGTCGCGCAAGCTCGTGTACTTCATCAAGGTCGTGGAGTTCGACGCGGGCGAGAAGATTTTCAGCAAGGGCGACGCCGCCGACTCGTTCTATATGATCCAGGACGGCAGGGTGCAGGCCCGGGGCGCGGGCTTCCTGGGGATGGGCAGGATCATCCGGGAGATGGGCCCGGGGGAGTTCTTCGGTGAGCTCGCCCTCATCCTCAATCAGCCGCGCTCGGCGTCCATCGTGTGCGTGGAGAGGACCTCCTGCTTCGTGCTCAGCCGGGTGGACATGGAGCTCCTCATGGAGCGCAACCCCGACATCGCCGACATCATCAAGAAAGTCGCCAAGCAGCGTTACGAGCACCAGCCCTAGGCCGTGGCCGCCACCGAGCCGCCTCCCGTCGGCACCCTGGAAGCCCGCCGCGAGGACGGGTCCGCCGTCTCCCAGCCCCTGAAGGCCGGGGGCCCCCTGGTCGTCGGCCGCGGGACGGAGGCCGGCTGGCGGATCGAGGGCGAGCCCTTCCTGAGCCGCCGCCATTTCTCGGCTTCGGTGCTCATGGACGGGCGCCTGCTCGTCAAGCGCCTGGAAGGGACGAAGAACCCGATCTTCGTGCAGGGCGTGGACAAGGCCGAATTCCACCTGGATCCGGGGGAGCATTTCGTCATCGGGGGCACGCGCTTCCTCTTCCTGGCCGCCGGCGCCGTCCCCAAAAAAACCGAGCCGCCCTCCGAGCCCCATCCCCAGCACATGGAGACGGTCCATGACCGCGACCTCTACTCCCTCGGCGCCTCCTCCGAGCGCATGCGGCTGCGCGACCTGCTGGAGCTCCCGGAGATCCTGCGCTCCAGCGAGCCCGGGGAGTTCTTCGTCCACGTGGCGGCTCTCCTGCGCATGGCGACGGGCGCGCAATGGGCCGCGGTCCTGCGCTGGGACGGGGAGCAGGCCCATGTCCTGGCCGAGGACGCGGGGCGCGACCACGGCCTGGCGATCCGCCCCAGCCGCCGGCTGATCCAGAAGGCGGTCGCCACCGCCCCCCTGCCGACCGTCTATCAGTGGGAACGCTCCCAAAAGGATCTCCAGATGTCGCTCCAGGAGGGAATCGACTGGGCCCTGTGCGCGGCGGCGAAGATCCCGGGGAGCTCCGACTTCGCCTTCTACGCGGCCGGCAGCGGGGGCGCTGCGGCCGCCCACCGCGACAACTCCCGCTTCGTGGGTCTCGTCGCCGACATGGTGGGGCGCAGTCTTTCGGTGCGGGAGCTCCAGGGGATGACGGACCGGCTCGGACACTTCTTCTCCCCCCGGGTCACCCAGGCCATCCTCAAGGAGCCCGGGAAGCTCGAGCAGCGCGTCGCCCAGAGCACGGTCATGTTCTTCGACATCCGGGGCTTCTCGAAGATGACCGAAGACAAGACCGAGAAGATCCTGGAGCATTCCAAGGCCCTGCTCCGGGCCATGACGGCCCTCACCGAGGAGATCCATCAGGAGGAGGGGGCGGTGCTCCAGTACCTCGGCGACGGCATACTCGCCTGCTGGAACGTGCCCCTGGAGGACCCCAGGCACGTGGACCGCGCCTGCCGCGCGGCCCTGCGCATGAAGGACCGTCTCGCCGAGGCGACCGGCGGCTGGCGCTGCGGCATCGGACTCCACACCGGCGAGGTCGTGGCCGGGGCCATCGGCTCCGAGCAGGTCTTCAGCTACGGCCTCATGGGAGCCGTGGTCAACCAAGCCTCCCGCATCGAGGGAATCACGAAGGTGGTCCGGCACCCCGTCGTGTGCTCGCGCGAGGTGGCCCAAGCCCTCTCGCCCGAGGCCGCGGCCACCCTGCGCCTGGGCCGCTACCAGCCCGCGGGCATGAATGCCGCCACCGACCTCTACGCGGTCCTATCCCCTCCCGGGGACCCCGCGCGGGCGGCGGTCTTCCAGGAGGGCCTCGCCGCCCTCGAGAAGGGAGACTGGGCCCAAGCCTACAAGCTTTTCCACAAGCTGCCCGACGACGACGAGCCCGCGCAGTACCTCATGCACTTGGCCGGCGAGCACAAGACCCACCCGCCCAAGGACTGGCGGGGGGTCATCGAGCTGTCCGCGAAATAGCGCCGCCTTCCGATCAACCCCACGAGTCGGGCAATTCGATCACGGTGGGCGCAAGCCCAAGAATATCGCGTTCGACCTTGTTGAGGTTACGGAGATAGCCTGGAACCTCGGGATACCGGGCATCCAACGAGAACCAGTCCGCCGCAGCCTTGAAACGGTCCACCAATCGGTCTCGGCCGATCAAATCCCGATCCGCCATCGCTCGGATGTCGTTTGCGTCATCGTTGTTGTAGCGCTTCAGCTTGCTGAGCGCGACATCGACGACATCAAGAACTTCGACCCTAAAATTCTTGAGGGAGAGGCCTGGAAGGGGATGAAACACCGGCTGCTGAGGCAAGAACAAAATCGTCCGGTTCACGATGTCAATGTAAACGCGGAACTGGTCATGGAGGACCGTCTTGGGTCCGGCCAGGGAGAGCAGTTGTTCTTCGAGGGCGGCGGGGCCGTCCCTGGACTCCAGAACGTCGCCGTCCTTGGTTCCGCGCCGGTAGCTGGTCTGAAGCATGAGCGCGGCGGAGCCGATGACCTGCAGCGTGATGGGCTCGCCGCCGATCGGCTTCCAGCGCGCGTCGATCTCCGCGAGAAATTCCTTAATCAGCGCCACGCGCGCCTCTCAGGGCCCTCGCGAAATCGTCAACCTCGATGGTCGTCGCGATGCGCCACTCGCGCGCGATGGGAGACAGGTTCGCGATGACTTCCTTGAGGGCCTCCGGGCTCGTAATCTCCGGGTCCAGGACCTCGAACGGCGGCGGTTGATCCGGAATTTTAGGCGGGCGAAGAGAGTGAAACGGGGCGATATAGGTTTCGATGATGGTGGCGGCGCGGCGGTATTTGAGCCGCCACTCCCGCGGCAAGACTTGGGCGGATTCCAGACGGATGGCCGCCAGGGCGCATTCGACGGCCCAGCAGAAGCGGTTCTCCAGCCCCAGCGCCGCGAACTCATTGCGCAGGCGGGTCAGATTGATCTGTCCGGCGTGGTTCACGAAAACCGGGGCGAGGGAGGCGATTTGCCTCGCCGAATCCGCCGAGACCAGGGTTTCGCGGATCACCGCGGCCGCGCTCTTGAGCCTTTCCGAGGGAAGGAGATCGTCGCTCTCGGCCAGATGCGCGGCGCCTTGCCGAGCCAGGGCGTTCTGAAGCTCGTTTTCGGCGGAAACTTTTTCAGGGGAGAAGTAGTCCAGCGGGACATTGAAGCGCTTAAGGAGCGTCAGCAGTTGGCCCGCCGTGAACGAACCATTCCCCCGCTCCAACTGCGAAAGGTAGCCTTGGGTGATGCCCACCAAGGCGGCCAGGCGCTGTTGCGTCCAGCGCCGTTCTTTGCGGAGTTCGCGGATTTTCGCTCCAATGGAGGCTTCGGATGTCTTTGCCACTATAGCTATATTGTAATATACTTAATACTATAGCAATATTATAGTAGATAAACTATTATTTTACAATATATAAAATATTACATATACCACCCCGAGTAGTCCCACATGTGCCAAGGTCGGGGGATTATTGAACTGACCGAGAAATTGCCCGGCGGCTCAAGTCACCTGGCGGGCGTTCAGGCCGTCGCTTTCGGTCGGGGAGGGCTCAGGGCTGGCGACGCCGTTTCTGCTCCGCTTCATAACGTATGCCCCTCGCGGCGCATGGAGTCAAGGGGTCGCGCCGAAGGCGACGCCCCTAAGCCTTCTCCAGGCGTATCACCGTCGTTTCACCGAGCGGGCTCGGCGTGAAAGAAACCCGGCAACTCCAGGTCTTGTCGCCGAGTTCCATGTTGAAGGCGCCCTGTTGGGGCTTGCGGCGTTCGGCGATATTGAGGTTGGCGAGTATTTTGAGGCGCGAGATGATGGCGAGGTGAAACCTCTTTGGCGGGCTCGTCCAGGGTTCCAACCGTTCTCCCGCTAGAACCTTCAAGCGCACCCCGGTTTCCACGGGCTCGATGCGGATCTCGGAAGCTCCCTCCAGGGCGGCCTTGGACAGCATCGCCCGCACCATATTCACCGCATCGGCCGCACCGGCGCGCCTCGAGCCCCCGCGCGGCCGGCGCTCCATCGGCCGGACTTCGAGTTCCCTGCCGGGGGAAAACACGTCCCTGTTCTCGTATCCGCCCGAGAGCGAGCGCTTGTAGCAGGGGAGGTCCGGCCGGACCAAGCCCCGGGCCAGGTCCTTGCCCGCGCCGCCCTGCCCGAGCTTCATGAAGCCGGCGGCGGGGCCGGCGGACTCGCGCCACGACAGGCCGGACTCCCGCTGGGCGTAGAGCGCGTGGTCGAAGTCGGCGCTTTCGTGGAAGTCTCCGTCGTGGATATGGACCGTGGGAAAGAAGAGCGTCCCGGGGTGGCGCGTGGGGAAGAGGAAGGCCATGGGATGCACCCGCTGGTCTCCCTCCTGAAGCTTGAACACGGCGAAGCCGTAGTCCTTGTATCCCGGCAGCTTCGCCCAAATATTTTCGGGAAGCCTGAATCTGGGATCGAGCCTCTCGAAGTCCCGCGTACTCGGGACGAAAGAGGCCTCGAAGGCTCCGACCCGATGCACCGCTAGGACGGCAGCCGGCGCTTCCAGGGCGGCGGCCGCGAAATCCTCGACGCCAGCGGCCACGGGCTCCGGAAAGCCGGACTCCATGTCATCGAAAAACCCCGGGTAGTCCTCGAGGCTCACGAACTCCACCGCGCCCTCGCCGCTTCCCGCGGCGATGGGCAGCGGCAGGACCATGGCGAGCGGCGTCGGGGCCGCCAGGGTCATCTCATAGACCAGGACTTGGCGCGAGTCGAAGCACCGCGCGAAGATGCGGGTCAAAGAAACGTCCTCAACCGGCTCGGTGAAGCAGCACATGGTGCGATGATAGCAGATCATCGGCGCCGGGTCTGGGGGCTTTTGCCCCGGGATGCACCCGCTACGCGGTCAACCGGCGTCAGCTTCCGAGACCGCTCTCTCTTCCCATCAACCACCTTTCGAGGTACAATCCGGGGAAGTGCGGGCAGCGTCTCCGAACGGCGGCTCTGCGACCGCAGCGCTCGAAACCTTGGCATTCCCCGCACGGTCTAAATATGATTCTCCCCCGGGGTCCTCAGCGGTCCGCCTGCCCCTTGCCGGGGGGGTCGCGCGGGGAATCAGCAGGCCATCTCCCGTTTCTATATCGCGCGGCCAGGCCGTACCGCGTTCGCAGCCATTCTTCGCGGTCGGTCGCAAACCGCTTCGTCATTTGCTCAAGCCTTTTGCGGACTTTATCGGAGTCGAGCCAGGCGTAGCCGCGCAGGCCCAGTGCGCGGATCAGATTTTTGAAAGCGTCCTTATCCCAGCGGCCTTGGTGGAGTTCGAGGAAGATTTCCAAATAGGGCCGCGCGCCCTCGTGCCAGTCCGAGCGGGCGGGGAATTCATGGTCCCACTCCAGCTCCGAGACGTGGACCAGCGTGTCCTCGCCCCCTGACACCACGAAGCGGGCGTCGGGCGATGTTCCTAGAAGTGTAATTGATAAGCCCGCTTTTTTCAACGCACCGCCTCGCTATTGACTTTGCCACCCCAACGGGCCATACTATAGGAAATCCCTCCGTCGGACCTCCGACGGAGAGGGTTTCTTTCCGGCACAATGAAAATCTGCTTCGTCCAGCCGCCGGCCCTGCAGTCCCAGGACTCCTATTCGAGCCTGACCCAACCGCCGTTGGGCATCGCCTATCTGGCGGCCTATGCCAAGAAGCTTTGCCACGAGGTCTCGGTGGTCGACGCGGTGGGCGCGGGCCTGGAGAACACCTACCCCTGGCCCGGGGCATCGGGGCTCCTGGTCCAAGGGCTGAGCTTGGACGAGGTCGTCGCGCGCATCCCGGCGGACGCGGAGGTGGTCGGCTTTTCCTGCATGTTCACGCACTCCTGGCCCATGGTGCGCGAGCTCATGCAGCGCGCGCGCAAGGCTCGCCCGCGGGCCTTCTTCGTGGCGGGGGGGGAACACTCGACCGCCATGCCCGAGCAGGTCCTGCGCGACGGGGGCATGGACTTGATCGTCTACGGCGAGGGCGAGGCCACCTTGGGCGAGGTCTTGTCAAGGCTCGCCCAAGGCCGGCGGGAGTGGAATGATCTCCACGGGGTCTGCTATGTGGACGCCGATGGACGGCTGGCGCGCAACGAGCGCATGGACCGCATGCGCGACCCCGACGCCTTGCCCTACCCGGACTGGGAGCTCATGGACATCCGGCCCTACATGGACTCGCGCATCTTCATGGGCCCGTCGGCCGCCGGGGCCCGCTCGATTCCCATGCTCGCGACCCGGGGCTGTCCCTACGCCTGCACCTTCTGCGCCTCGCCCAACATGTGGACCCGCCTCTACCGCACCCGCGAGCCGGCCCTCGTCGTCGATGAGATGGAGCACTGGATGCGCCGCTTCGGGGCCAACGATTTTCAATTCCAGGACCTGACGGCCATCGTGCGCAAGGACTGGATCGTCGCTTTCTGCCGCGAGATCGTGCGGCGCAAGCTCAACATCACCTGGCAGATTCCGGTGGGCACCCGCTCGGAGGCCATCGACCGGGAGGTGACCGATCTCCTCGTGGCCTCCGGCTGCCGGCACGTGACCTACGCCCCGGAGTCGGGCTCGGAGCGCATACTCAAGGCCATCGACAAGAAGGTGCACCTCGACCGTCTGGTGGGTTCCGCCCGCGCGGCGCTCGATTCCGGCATGTCGGTGTGCCTGTTCATGATCGTGGGCTTTCCCCAGGAGACCGAGGAGGACTTGGCCGCCACCTTCCGGTTCATCCGGCGCATGGCGCGGCTGGGAATCCATGAGATCGCGGTCTCGACCTTCGTTCCCCTGCCGGGGACGGCGCTCTTTGACACCACCAACGCCATCCGGCCTTTGATCATCAACGACGACTACTGCTACTGGATGACCGGGGCGACGCGTCTGCTGAAGGTGAAGTCCTTCCACCCGGCCTTGAGCGATTCCCGGCTGCGGGCCATCAAGCTCTGGGGCCTGGCCCAGTTCTTCGGAGTCTCCTTCCTGACCCACCCCGGCCGCCTGTGGGACATGGCGCGCTCCTTCTGGAGCGACGAGCAGAAGACCAAGAGCGACCGCGTCCTGCGGGAATTCTCCGTCAAGCTCAAGCGGCGCGTCGCCGCGGCGCTCCAATAGTGCCGCGATTCCCGAGCCTCCGCGGAATTTTCTATACTTTGACGGCCGCCGCCTGCGGCGTCGGGGCGGGGGCGGGCTGCACGGCGCAGATGGTCTCGAAAGTCCCGCCCCGCCGGGGCCCGGTTCCCGAGGTGGGCTGGATCGACCATGGCCGGGGCGAGGTCCGCTACGCCGTGGAAGGCTGGGGCTGGGTCGTGGCTCAAAGGCGCAAGACGGCGCTGCGCAAGATCCGCAAGTTCTGCAAGGGCATGGATTATAAGATCACCGAGGAATACGTCAAGGAGGATGTCGAGACCCCGTTCGGCAGCGACGATCTCGCTGAGAATCTCGGCCGCGGCACTCGGCACTACAACGTGCATCCCTTCAACCACCTGTTCTTTGAGTGCGCCCCGCGGCCGGAGTCCAAGCCATGAAGCTGGACAAGCCCATCGTCTTCTTCGACCTCGAGACGACCGGAATCTCGATCGCGGAGGACCGAGTGGTCGACATCGCCATGGTCAAGCGCCTCCCCTCGGGGGAGGAAGAGTTCTTCGAAAGCCTCGTCGACCCCGGCGTGCCCATCCCTCCCGAAGCCTCCGCGATCCACAACATCACCGACGACATGGTGCGCGGCGCGCCGAGCTTCACGGACCTGTCCCCCAAGCTTCTGGGCTTCTTCGCCGACTGCGACCTGGGCGGCTTTGGCATCGTCAAATTCGACGTTCCCGTGCTCTCGGCGGAGTTCCGCAGGGCGGGCTTCCGGTGGGTGATCGATGGGCGGCGGATCATCGACGCCCTGACGATCTTTCACCGCATGGAGCCGCGCAACCTCGGCGCCGCCCTCAAGTTTTACTGCGGCAAGCCGCTCGATGGGGCGCATCGAGCTTCGGCCGATACCCGCGCCGCGGAGGCGGTATTCTGGGCGCAGTTGGAGCGCTACCCCGGCCTGCCCAAGGACATCGAAGGCCTCAGCGCCTACTGCGGACATCGGGAGTTCCGCGGGGTCGACCCCGAATGTAAATTCGTCTGGAGAAACGGCAAGGCGAGCTTTAATTTCGGCAAGTTCCGGATGGTCGCTCTCGAGGATGTCGCGCGCCGCGAGCCGTCCTATTTGGAGTGGCTCTCTAGGGACAAGGCTTCGCCGGAGCTGGCGCGGATTTGCCGCGAGGCCCTCCAGGGGCGTTTCCCCGACAAGCCCGCGGCCTGATGAGCCGCAGCGTCGTCCTCCTTTCGGGGGGCCTTGATTCGACCACCGCGCTGTGCTGGGCCCTCCGGAAAGGTCTCAATCCCATGGCGCTGAGCGTGGGTTACGGGCAGAGGCACCGCCGCGAGTTGGAAAGCGCGCGGCTCGTTGCCCGGCGCTTGGGCGTGAGGCTCCAACGGGTGGAGCTGGACTTGCCGTGGCTTTCGGCCAGTTCCTTGGTCGACAAGGCCAAAGCCCTTCCCGACAACCCCGAGGGGCGCATCGGCCGGGGGCGGGTTCCGAGCACCTACGTTCCGGCGCGCAACACGGTGCTGCTGTCCTTGGCGCTTTCCTTGGCCGACGCCAGCGGAGCCCGGGCCGTCATCATCGGGGCCAACGTCTTGGACTATTCGGGCTATCCGGATTGCCGCCCCCGCTACCTAAGGGCCATGGAAGCCGCGGCGCGGTTGGGAACGCGCGCCGGGGTGGAGGCGGCCGGAATCCGCATACTGGCTCCGCTTATCAAGCTCGACAAGAAGGCGATCGTCAGGCTGGCCCGCCGCCTGAAGGCCCCGCTTTCGCTCACCTGGTCCTGCTACCGCGGCGGTCGCCGCCCGTGCCGGCGGTGCGACTCCTGCAAGCTGCGCGCCAAGGGGTTTCGCGAAGCCGGCTGCGAGGATCCGGCGTGCTGAAACTTTCGGATTCGGGCCGGGCGCGGATCGTCGAGGTCTTCTCCTCGCTCCAGGGGGAAGGCCTGCGTTTGGGGGAAAGGCAGGTCTTCGTGCGCCTGGGGGGCTGCAACCTCCATTGCGACTATTGCGATGAGCCCGAGACCATTCCCATTCCTTCCGGGACCGTCTGGACGCGGCGGCGCCTGCAGGCGGCCATAGACAGGCTGCTGGGGGAGCGGCGCCACGAGGCGGTGTCTTGGACCGGGGGCGAACCCCTCCTGCACGGAAGCTTCCTGGAGCCCATGATGAAATGGGCCCGCCGAAAGGGTCTGCGAAACTATCTCGAGACCAACGGAACCTTAACGGTTCCCTTGAGGCGGCTGGCGCCCTGGTGCGACACCGTGGCCATGGACCTCAAACTGCCTTCGGCCACGGGCCGGCAGACCTGGTCCGAGCATCTCGAATTCCTGAAGGTGGCCCCGGAGAAGACTTTCGTGAAGGTGGTGCTGACCGACAAATCCACCGAAGCGGAGTTCCGCCAGGTGGTGCGCCTGGTGTCGGAAGTTTCGCCCAAGATCCCGGTGGTGCTCCAGCCGGCGACGCCGTTCGCGGGCGTGGAAACCGTTCGGCCCGAAATGGCCGTCAAATTCCTGCGCTTGGCCCGCCCGCACTTCAAGGACGTTCGTCTGATCCCGCAGTGGCACCCAGTCTGGGGATTGAAATAGATGTAGATGGGGTCACATCCCGCCATCCGCCAAATTCAAGGAATTTGGCGGATGGCGGGATGTGACCCCAAATGCGGAGGCGCCTGGGGCAAGCGTCGTTCCAATCGACTGCCTCAGGCGCCTCGGATCGTGCCGGGTAACCGCCCCCAACCCGGCCGTACGCTACTCACGTACGGCCTACGTCTTTCGCGGCACGCTCCGTCTGCGACTCCAACTCCGACAACGGACGAACGCTGCGACCACGACCGGCCGGATTCGGGGCGGGGCACCTACCCGGCACTTCTAGTATAACCCCGGGCGCCGGAAAGTCAAGACCCAAAAGTCCCGTAGGTCTTTAACGCGCGGGATTATTTCTTGAACCAGTCGAGCGGGCACGCGACGCCGGCGGCGCGCAGGCCTTCGTAGAGCCGGGGGAGACTCCCCGTGGGTTTGAGCAGGGAATTTTCTCCGGCCTCCGCGTGTCCCAGGTCGATCTTGAAGAGGTCGGAAAGCGTGATGATGTCCTGCTCGAGGCCGGTCACCTCCGTGACTTGGATGACACGGCGCGAGCCGTCCCGAAGGCGGGCCATGACGACGATGAGGTCGAGGGCTTGGACCATGTTGGCGCGCAGGGCCTTGAGCGGCAGATCCACGCCGGCGGTCAGGGTCAGCACTTCCAGCCGGGTGAGCGCCTCGCGCGCGGAATTGGCGTGGATGGTGGCCAGGACGCCGTCGGTCCCCACGTTCATCGCCGAGAGCAGGTCGAAGGCCTCGGGGCCGCGGACCTCGCCGATCAATATGCGATCGGGGCGCATGCGCAGGGCGTTCATGAGAAGATCGCGCAGGGTGACGTCGGGGTTTCCGCGCGGATCGCGCAGTCGCGTGCGCAGGTAGATCGCGTGGGGCTGGGGGAGCACGAGCTCGGGGGTATCCTCCAGCACCAGGAAGCGGTCCTCGGGGCCGACGAGTGAAGCCATGGCGTTGAGCAGGGTGGTCTTGCCGGAGCTCGTGCCGCCGACGATCAGGAAGTTCGAGTTATGAAGCGCGGCGAAGGCCAGAAACTCCGCGCAGGCCGGCGGGAGAGAGCCCGAATCGACGATTTCCTGAAGCGAGGGGCGCTGGGTGGGGCGCTTGCGCACGGTGAGACACGGTCCGATGCGGGTGAGCGGGGGCACGATGACGTGGACCCGGGAGCCGTCGGTGGCCGAGAGGTCGCCGTAGGGCCGCTCGGGGCCGAAGCGCTCGTTGGGTCCCACGAGAAACTGCAGGAACTCGCCAAGGGTCTGCAGGCTGATCTTGCCCGGGAGCTGATGAAGCTTGGCGCCGGGGGTCTCCACGTAGGCCGAGCCGTTTTCGATGATCATGAGCTCGGTGGTGTTGGGGTCGAGGTAGGCGGCCTTGAGCTTCTCGGTCTCTGGGCTCATCGCGGCGGGGCGCCCGGCCGGCCGAAGCGGCGGGCGAGCTGGGAGCGGGTCATGGCGAGCATCGAGGGCCTCCCGTGCGGGCAATGGGTCGCGTCGTCGCAGCCCCGCAAGTCTTCCAACAAGCGGAGGGCTTCGGGAGCCGAGAGCGGGTCGTGCGCCTTGACCGCGGCCTTGCAGGCTATGGTCGCGGCCGCCTCTCGCCGCGTGTCGGCCGCGGCATGGGCGGGGTCGGCCAGATGGTCCAGGAGCCTGAGAAAGACCTCTCGGAGATCCCCGCCCGTGGCGAAAGGCTCGGGCGCGGCCACCACGTTGAGGCCGGTCTTGCCGAAGGGCTCGAAGTCGAATCCCAGCTTCTTGAGGCGCGGGCGCAGGTCGAGCACCGTTCGCGCGCGCGAGGCCGGAAGCTCGATGGTGAAGGGCAGCATCAGCCGCTGTCCCGGATCCCGGCCGGCCTTGAGGCGCGCGAGGTAGCGCTCGAAGAGGAGGCGTTCTTGCGCGGCGTGCGGGTCGAGGATGAAGAGTCCGCCGTCGGCCTCAAAGACCAGGTAGGTCTTCTCGATTTGGCCGAGGCAGCGGTACGGCGGCGAAAACCAAGCCGGCCCCCCGGGGACCGGCACGGGGCTTTCGGCCGGAGCGGAGGCGAGGTCCAGGAGAATCTCCTCGGCGGCTTGGGCCGGGGCGCCGGACCACGCGGGAGCCGGGCTGCGCGCCAGGGCGGCGCCGCCGAAGGGTCCCATCCGTCCGACGGAGGCCGGGGCCTGGGCGCGCGCCAAGGCCGCTTGCACCGCCGCGGCGATTAGTTCGTGGACGATGCGTTCGTCACGGAAGCGCACCTCGAGCTTGCCCGGGTGGACGTTGGCGTCGAGGCGGTCCGGGGGGACCTCCACGTGCGCCACGCAGACGGGGTGCCGGTCCGAGGCGCGGTGCCCCGAGAAGGCGCGGTAGAGCGCGGTCTGCAGGGTGCGCGACTGCACGGGCCGGCGGTTGACGAGCCAATGCTGCAGTGCGCGCGTCGGGGCGAGCCGGTCGGGGGGAGAAAAGAATATCCAGGCGCGGAGTTCGGTGCGATCCACAGTCGCGCAGAGAAGGTCCGCGGCCTCCCTCCCCAAAACCTCCTGCGCGCGCCGGCGCAAGGCCGCGTCGGCCTTTCCCGATTCAGCGGTGAGGTTGATGCGCTGGCGGCGCTCGGACTTGAGGATAAAGGAAACCTCGGGGTTGGCGAGCCCCGCCTCTTCGACGGCGTGGGCGAGCCGGCTGTTTTCATGGGAGTCCGAGCGGAGGAATTTGAGCCGCGCCGGGGCGTTGAAGAATAGATCGCGGATCTCGACGAGGGTCCCCCGCGGTCCCGGGGCCGGCAAGCGGCGCAGGATGCGGCCGCCTTCGGCTTCGACGCGCCAGCCGTCCCCCGGAGTTCGAGCGCTTGTGATCGTGAGGCGCGAGACCGCCGCGATCGCGAACAAGGCCTCGCCGCGAAAGCCGAAGGTGGAGAGCTTCGATAGGTCGGAAATCTCGGCGATCTTGCTCGTGGCGTGGCGCTCCAGGCAAAGCTCGAGGTCCTCCCGTCCCATGCCGGCGCCGTCATCGGCCACCCGCAGGAGGGCGCGGCCCGCGCCGGAGACCTCCACCGTGATCCGCTTGGCTCCCGCGTCGAGGGAGTTTTCAAGAATCTCTTTCAAGGCCGAGGCCGGACGCTCGATCACCTCGCCGGCGGCGATGTGGCGGAGGACCTCCGGGGCGAGGCGGCGGATGGAGGCCATCAGACTTTTCGCTTGAGCTCCGCCAGGGTTTTGAGCGCTTCGAGGGGCGTGAGAGAATCGATATCCAAAAGCCTGAGGGTCTGAAGGACGGGGTTGTCCTCAAATAACGGCAGCAGGGGGGCGGTGGCGCCCTGGGCTTGGGACGCGGGCGCCGCCGCGGCATGATTCTCCAGCCGCGCGAGAATCTCCCGGGCGCGGGTCAGCACCCCCGCCGGCAGGCCGGCCAGGGCGGCCACATGGATTCCATACGAACGATCCGCGGGGCCCGGGGAGATGCGGTGCAGGAAGACCACCTCGGTGCGTCCCTCGGCGTTGGTCCACTCGCGGGCCTCGACGTTGAAATTGGCGACTCCCGGCAACAGCTCCGAGAGCTCGGTAAGCTCGAAGTAGTGGGTGGCGAAGAGCACGCGGGGCCCAAGCGCGTCGTCGCTCGCCCGATAGGAGGCGTGGAGGTGCTCCAGAACGGCCCAGGCGATGGAGATGCCGTCGAAAGTCGAGGTGCCGCGCCCGATCTCATCGAGGACCAGCAGGCTGCGGGCGGTCGCCGATTTAAGGATCTGGGCGGTCTCCTGCATCTCCACCATGAAAGTGGACTGGCCTTGGGCGAGGGCGTCCTGGGCCCCGATGCGGGTGAGGATGCGGTCAATCAGGCCCACCTTGGCCTCCCGCGCCGGGACGAAGGAGCCGATCTGGGCCATGACCGCGATGAGGGCGTTCTGGCGCAGGTAGGTGGATTTGCCGCTCATGTTGGGGCCCGTGAGCACGATGATCCGGGGGTCGCGGGCGTCGAGGGATAGGCTGTTGGGCACGAAGCTTCCGGCCGCGAGAAGCGACTCGAGGACCGGGTGGCGGCCTTCGGTGATCGTCAAATCATGGCTCAAGTCCACCGCGGGCCGGACGTAGTCGCGGGAGGCGGCCGCTTCCGCGAGGGCGGCCAGCACGTCGAGCTCCGCGAGCGCCGCGGCCAGGGCCAGGAGGCCCGGGCGGAAGACCAAAGTGTCTTCCCGCAGGGCGTCGAAGAGGCGGGCCTCCAGGCGGAGCATCTTTTCCTCGGCTCCGAGGATGCGGCTTTCGAGCTCCTTGAGCTCGGGGGTGATGTAGCGCTCGGCGTTGGCCAGGGTCTGCTTGCGCGTGAAGCGCGCGGGGACCTTGGCAAGGTGGGTCTTGGTCACCTCGAAGAAGTAGCCGAAGACCGCGTTGTAGCCGGCCTTGAGCGAGGGGATGCCGGTGGCCCGGCGCTCCTGGGACTCCAAGCGCGCCAGAAAGCCCTGGCCGTCGGTCTTGAGGGCGCGGAGTTCGTCCAAGCCGGCGTCAAACCCCGGACGGATCACGCCCCCGTCCGAGAGGCGGGCGGGAGGGCGCTCGGCGAGCGCATCGGCCAGCCGCGCCTGGCAGGGGGCCAGGCCGCTCGAGACTTCCGCGAGGGCGGCCGCGGCCTCGCCCAAGGCCGAGGAGAACTGGGCCTGCGTGAGCAACTCGACGATCTTGAGCCGCGCGGCCAGGGAGTCCCGAAGGGCCGCTAGGTCGCGCGGGCTTCCGGACCGGGTGTTGAGGCGGCTCGCGGCCCGGGGAAGGTCCGAAATCTCCGCCAGGGCCTCCCGCAAAATCCGCCGAATATCCGCGCGGCCGGCGAGTTCCGAAACGCAGCCCTGGCGCCGCCCGATCTCGGGGATGTCCGTGGACGGGTGCAGGATCCACGAGCGCAGGGCGCGGCTGCCCATGGGGGTGCGGCAGCAGTCGAGCTGGCCCCAGAGGGTATGGCGCTTCTGGCCGGTGAAGGACTCGACGAGCTCGAGCGTGCGGATGGCGGTCGCGTCCAGTTGCATCTCGCCCGCTGATTCGCGATAGACCGGCTCGAGCACCTCGCGCAGGTTCAGGCGCGTCTTACCCAGGTAGTCGAGGCCGCGGAGCGCGGCCTTGGCGGCCAGATGGTGGTTGGTCCAGGGGCCTTGCCGCAGCCACGGTCCGCCGGGGTGGAAGGAGTCGTCGGCCACGCGGGTGACGCAGGCTTTGGGGAGTTCGTCAGCCAGGCGCAGGTCCTCGGCGGCTTTCGAGGTGACGATGATCTCGGACGGCGAGACCCGCGCGAGCAGGGCCTTGAGGCGCCGGGAGCCCTGGTCGTTCAAGGCTTGCGTGGCCCAAAATTCGCCCGTTGAAACCTCCACCACGGCCGCGCCCCAGCCGACCAAGTCGACTTCGAGCGCGAGGAGGTAGTTGGTCGCGGTGGGGTCCAAGAGCTCGTCTTCGATGACGGTGCCCGGCGTCACCACCCGGGTGACCTCGCGCGCGACGAGCTTCCTGCCCTTGCCCGCCTCCTCGGTCTGCTCGGCGATGGCGACCTTGCGTCCGGCCTTGAGCAGGCGGGCGATATGCGTCCGGCCACTGTGAACCGGGACGCCGCACATGGGCAGGCCCTGGCGGGCGGTGAGCACCAGGCCGAGGATGGGCGCTGCGGCCTGGGCGTCGGCGCCGAACATCTCGTAGAAGTCGCCCAGATGGAAAAAGAGTATGGCCTCCGGGTGGCCGGCCTTGAGCTCGGCGTATTGGCGCATCAGGGGCGTGTCGGGCGCCTCGAGCAGGGGCATGGGAGCCGATTTTACCATTTTTCCCGTCGGCGGGGCGGCGTCGAGCGAGACTACCGCTCGGAGCGCAGCAGCGGCTCCAGATCATGCGCGAGCATGTCGTAGGACTTGGGGCCGTAGTAAGTCTTGACGATCAGGCCCGCCCGGTCGATGAGGAAGGCGGTGGGTATTCCCGGGATGCGGTAGTCCGCGAGCAGCGTGGGCGTCAGAAGCACGGGGTAGGAGACGGCGTTCTCTTTGACGAAGGGGGCGACGGCCTCCTTTCCCTCCTCGTCGACCGCGATCCCGACCATCGTGAACCCGCGGTCCTTGAAGTCGGCGTGGAGTTTTTTAAGGTCCGGAAGCTCCTCGATGCAGGGGATGCACCAGGTGGCCCAGAAGTCGAGCAGCACGACCTTGGGCGGGGTTCCGCGCAGTTCCGCCAGGGTTCGCGGGCGCCCGTCGAGATCGGGCAATTTGAATTCCGCGGCCGGCGTCGGCGGCTGGGGCGGCTCCTCGGGGATCAGCCGCCGGGACAGGCCCCAATAGAGGAGGACTCCCGCGCCCGCCGCCGCGAGAACGGATGGCAGGGCGCGGTTCATGGCCCTAAAGCGCGAACTTGAACAGGCTCCTGGGGAGAAACCGCACCAGGACGGTCAGCTTGTTGGAGAGGACCAGGACTCCCACGAGTATGAGCAGGGCCCCGGCCGCGATCTCGCCCCAGCGGATGAAGGGCTTGTACTTGGCGAAGAAGCGCAGGAAGGCGTTGACCCCGAAACCGGTGGCGATGAAGGGGATGCCCAGGCCCAGGGAGTAGACGAAAAGGAGCGCCGTTCCCTGGCCTACGGTTTCCTGAGTCGCGGCCAGGGCGAGTATTGAAGCGAGGATGGGGCCGATGCAGGGGGTCCAGCCGAAGGCGAAGGCCAAGCCCATCAGGAAGGCGCCGAGATAACCCGGGGTCCCGCCGGCCTGGATCCGCTTCTCATAGTAGAGCCACCGGATGGGGACCAGGCCCGTGACGTGCAGTCCAAAGACGATGATCAAGGCGCCCGCCAGCTTGCTCAGCAGGGCCATGTGCGACGAGAGCAGGGTCCCGACGGCCGAGGCCGAGGCGCCCAGCGCCGTGAAGACCGCCGAAAACCCGAGCACGAAGCAGATGGAGGCGAGTCCCGCGCGCCGCGTCGCCGCGCGGCGGTCGGCGCCCTCGGAAAGCTCGGAGAGGGAGAGCCCCGAGATCATGGAGATGTAGCCCGGCACCAGCGGCAGCACGCACGGCGAGAGGAAGGAGACGATCCCGGCCAGAAAGGCCGGGCCGGCTCCGACGGGTGTCATAGCGGCAGATCCTTGTAGGTCCGCTCGAGGACCAGGTCCTTGAGCGCCCGTCCGTCGGCCTCGGCGTGGGGGCGGGAGAGGAAGTTGAGCCGCCCGGCGCGTTGCGAGGGGTTCAGACGAATCTCCCGGCCGGTGCTGACCGCCACGCGGTCCGGGTCGAGGCGGCCGAAATAGTACCGGGCCCGAGCGGGGTTCTTCCAGGCCTCGGAGATGTCCACGGGCACCCAAGCCCCGTCGGCGAAAAACTCGGACCAGCAGTGATAGGCCCCTTCGACGCGCCCCGCGGCGGGGGCGGGCACCGAGAAGCCCATGCGAAAGCGCGCCGGTATGTTCTCCGCCATGGCCAAGGCCATGAAGAGCGAATGAAAATCGGTGCAGTTGCCCTTGCCCGCGCGGCAGACGTAGAGCACGTCCCCCCGGCCCCAGCCTTCGCCGGTCTTGTCATAGGAGACGGTCGAAAGCACGTAGTCGTAAAGGGCGCGCGCCTTGGCCATGGGGCCGGACCGCGTCCCGGCGGCCGCTCTAGCGATGCGGCGCACGTCGTCGTTGACGACGAGCAGGCCCCGGGGCTTGAGATCATGCGGCCGCGGGGCCGGACCGGGGGCGGGGGCCTGTTCGGCGCGTCTGACGCGGTAACGGATCACGATCTCCGCCTTGCCTTCGGCAAGGCCCTCGAAGTAGAGCAGGGAATTGCCGTACTCCGGCTCTTTCGTCTCTTTCCACGGCCATGGCGCGCGAACCTCGAGCAGTTGGGTCTCTTGGGAGCCTTCGTTGGGGAGGCGCGGGACCCAGACGCGCACCTTTCGGGCCCGGGCCGGGATCTCCAACCGCACCGTTTCGGAGAGTTCGACCGCGCGCTCCGACCGGACTCCCGGGGGCCGCGGGGACTCCGAAGCGGAGGCGAGAACGGCGATGAGGGCAAGCGCGTTCATGGGGCAGTCTAGCTTTTTTGACACCGAGGCTTGAACTTCGTGCGCCTCCAATTAATGGAGGCGCAGGCCATTTCGTATGATAGGGATGTGGCGAAACTCCGTCGCGCCGAGGCGGTGGATTTGGATGTCCCGGCTTTCGATCCCGCGGGCGCGCTGCGGTCGATCGCGGCGGCCTGCCCTTCCACTATCCCTGGAGGCGCAGGCGCGCGCCAGGCCTTCCTGATCGAGAAGAAGGGCCCCTCCGAAGATAGGATTTTCATCGGGGCACGGCCGCGGGAGATTCTGCGCGTGCGCGGGGGCGCGCTTTGGCTGGAGTCCCGCGGCGCCCGTCGCCGGTTGCCGGGCAACCCCTTCGCGGCGATCGGCCGCCGGCTCGAGAACCCGGGGGCCGCGGGCCGCCCCGAGCCCTACGCGACGGGAGCCGTCGGGATTCTGGGTTATGAAATGGTCCGTCATCTTGAGCGGTTGCCCGCTCTCAAGGTTCCGCCCGAAGAAGCCCTGGTCGTGCTCTTCGACGACATCCTGGTCCATGACCGGCGCTCGGGCCGCACGCGTTTCTGGAGATTCGGGGGCCGGCCCGATGAAGCCTGCCTGCGCGGCGTGGAGGCCGCGCTGCGCGCCAACCCCCGGCGGCGGAACTTTCCCTTGCGGCGCGCCACGGCCCCCGTATTGCGGGGACGCATGGGTAAAACGGCTTTCAAGAGCGCTGTCGCGCTCCTGAAAGGGCGTATCCGCGCCGGAGACATCTTCCAAGCCGTGGTTTCGGAGCGTTTCGAGGGGAGGGTTCACGCCGATGCCTACGCGATCTACGACGCCCTTTCCCGCGCCAATCCATCGCCGTATCAGTTCCTGCTCAAGGACGGCAACGACGCCCTCATCGGGGCCTCCCCCGAGCGCCTGGTCAAGGCGGAGGGCGGGAAGGCTTGGACATGGCCCATCGCGGGCACCCGCCCACGCTCGGCGGACATCGCCCGCGACCGCGCCCTGGAGCGGCAGCTGCGGCGCAGCCCCAAGGAGCGCGCCGAGCATTTGATGCTCGTGGATCTGGCCAGAAACGACCTTGGCCGCGTCAGCGCGCCGGGCAGCGTGCGCTTGACCGAATTCATGACGGTCACGCGCCTGGCCTCCGTGATGCATCTGGTCAGCGAGGTCGAGGGGAGTCTCGAGGGCTTCACGCCGTGGGAGGCGCTCATGGCGTGCTTTCCGGCCGGGACGGTGAGCGGCGCGCCCAAGGTGCGGGCCATGGAGCTCCTGTCGGAGCTCGAGCCCGTGGAACGCGGCTTCTACGCCGGGGCCTTCTTCCAGCACGATCTTACGGGCAACCTCGATTCCTGCATCGCGATCCGAACCATGCGGTTGAACCGCGGCCGCGTCATCCTGCAGGCCGGGGCCGGGATCGTCGCCGATTCCTCACCCGAGCGCGAATACCAGGAAGTCTTGAACAAGCTCGGGGGCCTGCGGCGGGCCTTGGCCCTCGCGGAATCATGATTCTTCTCATCGACAACTACGATTCCTTCACGTACAACCTTTATCAGGCGGTTCGCGCTTTGGGCGCGGACTGCAGGGTTGTCCGCAACGACGCCATGAGCTTGGCTCAGGTCAAGAAGCTCGGGCCCGAGGGCATCATCCTCTCGCCGGGCCCGGGGCGGCCCGAGGACGCCGGGGTCACCGTGGAAGTGATCCAAGCCCTGGCCCCGCGCGTGCCCATGCTGGGGGTGTGTCTCGGCCACCAAGCGATGGGATTGGCCTTCGGCGGCCGGGTGGTGCGGGCCAAGCGCCTCATGCACGGCAAGACCTGCCGCATCCGCCACGACGGACGGGGGGTATTCCGCGGGGTGCCGCAAGGGGCCGAGGTCATGAGGTATCATAGCCTGGTGGTCGACCGGGCGGGTTTTCCCAAGGACCTCGCGGTCACGGCGTCGTCTTCGGAAAGACTCGTCATGGGGCTTCGGCACCGGAGCTACCCGATGGAAGGGGTTCAGTTCCATCCCGAGTCGGTGATGACGCCGGATGGCGCGCGCATGATCGCCAATTTTTTGAATGCAAAAAATTCTTAAGGACCTTTTGGAGGGGGAAGTCCTCTCCCGCGCCCGGGCGCGCGAGGCGATGGGCTTTGTGATGGACGGCAAGGCCAGCCCCGTGCAGACCGCGGCCATGCTGGCCGCGCTCAAGGTGCGCGGCGAGAGCTTCGATGAGCTCGTGGGATTCGCCCAGGCCATGCGCGAGCGCGTCGTGCGCGTGAGGGTGCGGCGCTCCCCGCTGGTCGACACCTGCGGCACCGGCGGTGACGGTTCGGGCAGCCTCAATATTTCCACGGCCGCGGCCCTGGTCGCGGCCGGAGCGGGGGCGGCGGTGGCCAAGCACGGCAACCGTTCGGTTTCCTCGCGCTCCGGCAGCGCCGACGTCCTGGAGGCGCTCGGCGTCAAGATCGACGCGGCCCCGGAGGTCTCGGCGCGCTGCCTCGAGGATTTGGGGATGGGGTTTTTCTTCGCGCCCGCCTGCCATCCCGCGGTCCGTCACGCGACCCCGGTGCGCAAGGAGTTGGGGGTGCGCACGGTCTTCAACCGCCTCGGGCCCCTGGCCAACCCGGCGGGGGCGCGGCGGCAGGTGATGGGGGTTTGGTCCTTGGACTTTCCGCCCGTGATCGCCCGCGTGCTTAAGGAGCTCGGCTGCGAGGAGGCGTTGGTCGTCTGCTCGCGCGACGGGATGGATGAGATCTCCCTGTCGGCGCGCACCCGCGTCGCGCATCTCAAGGGAGGCCGCGTGAGGGTGCGGGAGGTCTCCCCGACGGATTTCGGGCTTCCCCGGCATCCCAAGGGAAGCGTGGCTGGGGGCGATCCGACCGCCAATGCCGGAGCAATTCTAGGGGTGCTCCGGGGGGAAAAGAGCGCGGCGCGCGACGTGATCCTGGCCAACGCCTCCGCGGCCCTGCTCGTGACGGGGCTGGTCCCTCATCTTAAGGAAGGCGTTCGTTGCGCCGCGCAGGCCGTAGACTCGGGGAAGGCCATGCGGGTCCTCGAGGACTTGAAGCGCCTCAGCCATGAGCCGGCTTGAGGGGACGGGGAATTAGATGGCCGATCAAAAGATCGTCGACTTTCTGGCCGAGAATCTTCAGAAGTTCGCTCCCGAAGATTTAAAGGCATCCCGGCTCAAGGACGGCTTTGATCCCGCCGAGATCGACGCGGTCATGGCGGAGGCGCGGGACCTGCTGGCGCTCCTGAGCTTGTGAGGGCCTGGGTCTACCGAGGCGATGCCGGCTGATCTGGGAGTGCTGGGGAAGATCGCCGCCGCCACCCGGCGGCGGGTGGCCGTCCTCAAGCTCGAACTTCCGATCGCCGCGCTCAAGCGGCGCCCCTTATACGCCCGGATTCCCCGGGACTTCGCCGCGGCCTTGGCCGTGCGCGGTCCAGCCGTCATCGCGGAGATCAAGTTCGCTTCTCCTTCACGCGGGACGCTGCGGCGGCCGTCCTCGGCCGCCGCCGTGCGGGTAGCGGGCGCCTACCTTGGGGCTGGGGCGAGCGCCTTGTCGATCCTGACTGAGCCTGAGTACTTCAAGGGAAGTCCCGAGTACCTAGCCGCGGTGCGGCGTCGCTTTCCGAAGGCTGCTCTTCTCATGAAGGACTTCGTACTGGAACCCTACCAACTGCACCTCGCGCGATCAGTCGGCGCCGATGCCGTGCTGTTGATCACGGCGTTGCTAAAGGAACGCCTGAAGGCGATGCTGACGGCGTGCGCAGAGCTTCGCCTTCAGGCGTTGGTGGAGGTGCACACGAGGGCTGAGATAGGGCTGGCCCTCCGGGCGGGGGCCAAGATCGTGGGCGTCAACAGCCGGGACCTCCGGACCTTGAAGACCGATCTCGGAGTGGCGCGACGTTTGGCGCGGGCCGCGCGGGCGACGAAGGCTGCTCTTGTCGCCGAGAGCGGCATAAAGACCGCCGCCGACATCCGCGGGCTTGCGGGCCTGGGGTACCAGGCGTTTCTGGTCGGGACTTCGCTCATGGGTGGGGCCGACCCGGGACGGGCGCTGCGGAGCCTGCGGCGCTTTCACCTCCACCGGTGGAGGTAACACCCGCAGCTCAGGGCCGCAGCCGGCGCGGCGAGGAGCCAGTCCAAGCGGACTAGCCCGAGTTTACGAGTTATGTAGGCAAGGCGGGCACTTTCCCGTCGAAAAAT
>CAYJXJ010000066.1:0-22498 GCA_964374095.1 uncultured Elusimicrobia bacterium | reverse complement strand
ACGGTGCTCTTCCGATCTGGTGCTCTCGGTGCGGGAGGAATGCCCAAGAGTCCGCACCTTTCAGCTGGAGGTCCCGGTGGATTTCACATTCGCGCCCGGGATGTTTGTTCTCGTTTCCTTCCCGGAGGCTCGGGGGCCGGACTCGCGCGCCTACTCCATCGCTTCCTCGCCGCTGGAGCGCGGGGCCATCGAACTGACGGTGGGCATGGCCGGCGCCTTTACCCGGCGTCTCTTCGCGCTGAGGCCGGGCGATCCTCTCGTCCTGCGGGGGCCTTCGGGGGAATGGCGCTACGCCCACGACATGGCTCGAGCCGTCCTCATTTCCGGCGGAACGGGCATCACGCCGTACCGTTCCATGGCCCGCTACGTCCTCGACCAGGGCCTTCCCAACCGCCTGCACCTCTTCTACTCGGCCAAAACGCCGTCGGCCATCATCTACCGCGAGGAACTGGCCCGGTGGGCGGCTCGTGGAATCAAGGTTTTCACGACCATCACCCGGCCCGAGGCGCTCGCCCCGGGCGAACGCTGGGAAGGGCCGGTGGGCCGCCTTCAGGCGGAGACGATCCGCCGGGAGGTCGGCGACCTGAGCCTGACCCACTTCTTCGTGTGCGGGCCGCGTTCGCTGGTGGTGGACCTGTCGCTCGGGCTGAAGTCCCTCGGCGTGGACGAGGACTTCCTTCACGCCGAAGCGTGGAATTGATACTGGCCTCGGCCTCGCCCCAGCGCCGCCGCCTCCTGCGGCGGCTTGGCCTCCGGTTCCGGGTCGTTCCCAGCCGGGCCGGCGAGAGCAGTCCCTTGCGCGACCCCCGCCGCTTGGTCCTGGCCCTGGCTCTGAGAAAGGCCGCCGCTGCGGCGCGGCGCTACCCCCGCGCGGCGGTGCTGGGAGCCGACACGGTGGTTTACTGCCGGGGACGGATACTGACGAAGCCTTCAGGGGTGCGCGGTTCGCGGCGGATGCTCAATCTCCTGAACGGAAGCTGGCACCGGGTGTATACGGGCCTGGTCCTATTGCGGCCGGGCCTAGGGCCGCTGCGCGCCTGCATCGCGACCCGCGTCAAAGCCCGCCGGCTTTCCAGCTCGGCGATATCGCGCCTCGCCGGCAGGCACCTCGACAAGGCCGGCGGCTACGCGGTCCAAGACCGGGACGACCCATTCATCGAAGAGGTTTCGGGAGACTTCGACAACGTGGTGGGACTTCCAATCAAGACCGTGCTGAGGCTGCTTCAACGGGCCGGGCTGGCAGGACAAAAAAGAACTTCGCTCCCTTAGGCTGGGCGTCTTCGATCCCGATCGACCCCCCGTGGCGCGCGACGGCCTTATGGCAAAGCGCCAAGCCCAGGCCCACGTTGCCCACGTGCCGCTTCATATCCTTCTGGAAGAACTTATGGAATATGTCGGCGCGGGCCTCCGGAGGAATCCCCGGCCCCGAATCCGAAACTTCCACGCGCACGCCCCCCGCGGCGGGGGCGACGCCGATGGTGATCGTTCCTCCCGCCGGGGTGTGCTCCACCGCGTTGTGCACGAGGTTGTCCAAGACGCGGCGCAGAAGGGTGGGATCGCCCTGGACCTCGCCCCCCGTCTCGATGCGGCAATCGAGTTGAATCGTCAGCCGGCGCTCGGTGACGATCAGTTCAAAATCCTTGGCGCACGCGCGAGCCAGGGCGGTCATATCCGTCGCGCGGACTTCCCGCAGGGCCTCGACCTCCTCAAGCCTCGCCAACTGCAGGACATCCTCGACCATGCGGTGCAGACGATCCGCCGACATCTTGAGCAGCTCGAATGTCCGGCGATTAGAGTGGTCGAACTTCCGCCCCATCGGGGCCTCCGGGGCCCCGCCCTTCGCCGGAACCCGCCGTCTCGCGGCCGCGCCTCCGTCCTGGCGCAGCTGGTCTTGGAGCAGGCTGATGCCGGAATGGATGACGGTCAGCGGGGTCTTCAGGTCGTGGACCAGCATCGCGGACAGCTCGACTTTCTCCCGTTCCAACACCCGCCGGCGCAGCGTCTCGTGCCGCAGCGTCTCGCCCATCCGGTTGAAAGCCGCCACCAGCCGGCTGAGTTCATCCCCGGAGGACATGGGGCGGACCGGACGGAAGTTCTCCGGATCGCGGGAGAGGGATTCGAGGTTGGGCACGAGCCGCTCGAGACGCAGGCCGAACCAGGCGCCCAGGATCCACGCCCCCAAAGTGATCGTTAGAAAAGCCATGACCCCGACCCGAACGGCGTCGGCCTCCAAAGCCTTGAGGTGCTCCTCCACGAGAGCCATGGGAAAGGATACCTGAACCACGCCCGGCCCGCGCCGCCCGAGATCCACGGGCGTTTCCACATCGTAGTAGCCGTCCTCGCAGGATGAGATGGGCAGCCCCGGGTGGGTCCGGCGCTGCGCCGCCGCGGGGTCCGAACGCCAGACCACCCAGCGCCCGCGGCGGTCCTTCACGACAACGGAGGCGATCCCCGCCGTGCGCATCTCCCGCAAGGCATTGCGCAGCTCGGCGTAATCGCCCCCGCGCGCCCGGCTGGTCTCGATGAGCCCCTTGACCGCGCGCAGGGCCACCTCGGCCGTGCGCCGTTGACCCGAGTACATCTCCTCCCGCGCGCTGCGCACCCGGCTGTATTGGAAACCCACGGCGATGGCGGCGCCGTAGAGCGCGAAAACGAGCGCCAACTTCAAGCTCAGGCGCATGGATTTCCCCTGGGCATGCCCCCAAGTCTAGCCTATTTGGGAATGGGACGGATGGCATAAATCCAGCGGGTGAGCTATACTTGTGGGGGGGGATCGATGAGGGGTTGGCTTGGGCTGGTTCGAAATGCCTTTTTCTTCATCCGGACTCTCCCGTTGCGCGGTCGATTCTTGGTAGGCAAGGCCAGTTACGTGGAGGCCTCGATCAACGCGACGGAGAGCTCGGTGTCCTATGTCCTCGACCCCAGCGGCCGCTCCACCGGCAGGAGACTCCTGGCCCACCACCGCATCGAAACCCGCCCCCCCCGGACCGGGCCGCACGGGTGGAGCCTCTTCTCGTCCATGGTTCGCCAGCCCGGGGCCTACGGTCCGGCGGAGCTCGAGTGCGCGTGCTGCGGCCACGTGTATATCCTGCGAATCCTGCTCCCGGGAAGCTCGCTTCCCGGCCTGGGCGACGCCCTCGGAGAACCGGCGTCATTCTCTTCGGATTGGTTCTCCTTTCTCCATGAGGACTACCGCGGCCAGGCGTGGCTCTCGTGCCGGCATTGCGAAGAACGGACCGAGCCGCGGGTGAGCTTTCCAACGGGCGGACCGCCATGACGGAGGGCGACGCCTCCGCTCCGGCGCCGAGCGTCGGCCTCGGGCGGCTGCTCGAACACAGCTTGCTGGTCCCCCTGCGGGCCGCGTCGATTTTCGAGGATCATGCCCAGCGCCCGGAACCATCCCGGGCGGTTCTGGCGGTGAACTTGGCCTTTTGGAGCGCCTTGTCCGGGGGCGCCGCCGCCGCGCTGCACCGGGCGGGACCGCAGGTCCCGTGGCTGCCGCCGCCGTTGATCATGGCGGCCGCGGGGACGGCGGGATGCTTACTCGCGGGAATCCTGGCCTTGGTCTTTCTTCACGCCCTGGCCGGCCTTCTCGGCGGCAAGGGGTCCTTCACCCGCAGCCTCGAGATCATCTCGGTCGGGTCCGGAATCGTCCCCCTCACTCTTCTTTTATCGCGCTTCGAAGGCCTCTGGGTCATTCCCAGCCTCCTCGCCGTCTACGTCTGCGCCGTGGGATTGCGGCGCCTCCACGCAACGCCCCTGGCGCCGACCTGGGCCGCGTGCGGGATGCTGGGAGGGCTGGCGGTCGCGGGACAGGGCTTCGCGCGGCTCCAGTTCGAACGCCTGAGCGCCTCCGCCCCGGAGGCCGCGATCACCGCCGACCCGATGCAGGGCCTCGCTTCGGAGCTCCAGAAAATGGCCGCGGCCCACCAGGCCTTGCTGGCCCTCCCCGCGGAAAACTCGACCGTCAACCGGATGCTCCCGGTCGCGGGCCAAGGCTTTGGCGCTCCCCCGGCCGAAACCACGCAGGCTCCGGAATGGGCGCCGGCGGCCACGGGGCCGCCGTCCCCGGAGGGCGGCCGGTCTGGGCTCCCGCAGGGGGCCGGGGCCAAGGGGCCGTCGGCGGCCGACATCGACGCCATGCAAATATCCATGCAAGGACTGCTCGCCAATCTGGCGGCCATTCTCAACAATCCGGCCCTGCAGGCCAATATGGCCCCTCAGCAGCGCCAGATGATGGCGGACATGATGTCCGTCGTCCAGAAGTCCAGCCAAGGCAAGGACCTGCCCCCAGAGGAGATCAACAAGCTGATGAAACACGCCTTGCAAATGATGGGCCAAGCGGGGGCCGTGTCCCGACCCGGGGCCGCGCCCAAGATCAGGACGGGCGGCAATCGTCCCGGCGATAAACGGTGAGGCTGCAGGGCAAGGTCGTGCTCGTGACCGGAGCCGCCCGGCGGGTGGGCCGCGCCATCGCCACGGCCCTGGGCGGCCGGGGCGCCCGGATGGCCATCCACTACCACCGCTCGCGCCGCGAGGCGCAGGCCCTCTACCGCGACATCCGCGACTCCTTCGGCCGCGACGTCGAGCTCTTCCACGCCGACCTCGGCGACGCGGGCCAGGCGACGCGCATGGTCGAAACGGTCGCCCGCACCTTCGGCGCCCTCCATGTCCTCGTCAACAACGCCTCGCTCTACGAGAAAAACGCCTTCGGGGAGACCTCGCGCCGCGAATGGGACCGTCATCTCTCCGTCAATCTGCGCGCCCCGTTCTTCCTGAGCCAGGCCGCCGCGCCCCATATGCGCCGCGCCGGCGGGGGCAAGATCATCAACATCGGGGACTGGGCCGCCGAGCGGCCCTACCCCGACTACATTCCGTACTGCGTGTCGAAGGCGGGCCTTTTGTGCCTCAACACCGCCCTGGCCAAGGCCCTGGCCCCCGACATCCAAGTCAACGCCGTCCTTCCCGGGCCGGTCATGCTGCCGGACGGGACTTCCCGCACCACCCGCGCCGCGATCGCCCGGGCCACGCTGGTCAAGCGCCTGGGCTCGCCCGAGGACGTCGCGCAGGCCGTGGTCTTCCTGCTCGAGAACGGCGACTTCATCACCGGCGCCGCCCTCCCCGTGGACGGGGGGAGGATGGTCGCTTGAGCCACTCCGTCACCCGCGTCATTCATTTCTGCTACGGGCACCGGCTCCTGAACTACGAAGGCAAGTGCCGCCACCCCCACGGCCACAACGGCCGGGTGGAGATCTCGTTGAGCCGCCCGAGGCTCGACCGCCTCGGGATGGTCATGGATTTCGAGGAGATCAAGGCGCGCGTCCAGCGCTGGATCGACGCCGAGCTCGACCACAAGATGCTTCTCCACAAGCGCGATCCCTTGGTCAAAATCCTCGCGGACTTGGGAGAGCCCGTCGTCACGATGGCGGGCAACCCCACGGCCGAGGCCATCGCCAAGCTCATCTTCGACTACGCCCGCAAGCAACGGCTGCCCGTGACCGCGGTGCGGGTGTGGGAGACGGTCAACTCCTACGCCGAGTACTCGCGGTAAGGGCGCTCCCGGACGCCGACTCCGGCCGAACGCCCGGCGGCTACCTCCACCGGTGGAGGTAACGGCAAGGGGGCGAGGGTCCGCTCGCGCGGGCCTATGCCTCGACGCCAGCCAGTGAACGCAATACGACATCGGCGCCGCCGGGCCGGCCGCGCGGATCGCCGATGAGACAGGCATGGACGGCTTCCCGGAGGACCTGCGGGACCTCGGGCGGGAGGGGATCATACTGCGGCTTGAGCTTGCGCTGCCGCAGATCCGGCAGGTCCGCGGGAAAGGGGTGGCGTCCCGTGAGCAGTTCGTAGCCGGTCACTCCCAGGGCGAAGAGGTCCGAGGCGGCCGAGGCCTGGCCCACGTGCTGCTCCGGGGACATGGTGGCGTAGGTGCCGGCCACGCCGTCTCCCCGGCCAGCATCCCGAGCCCGTTTGGCCAGCCCGAAGTCGGCCACCTTCACGTCCCCCTTGCGGTTGCGCAGGATGTTCGCGGGTTTGAGGTCGCGGTGCCAGATGCCCTGCTCGTGGGCGTAGGACAAGGCGTCGCACACCGCGCGGAGGATCCGCACGCATTCCCGCGCCGGAAAGCTGCGGCGCAGGGCGAGTATGCGGGAGAGGGCCGGCCTGCATTTCTTGCGGGTTTACCTCCACCGATGGAGGTGTCCCCGTCCCGCTCGAAAGATCGCGGGAACTTTTTGGGGGGGTCGATCGTATAGAGGGCATGGACCTCGGCGGCCTGACGGATGACGAGCTACTCGGCAAGGTGCAGGCCCTGGCCGAGACCGAGCGGTTCAGCCTCGTGGACCTGCTCGCGCACCTGGCGGAACTTCTCGACCGGGACGCCTGCCAGCGCCGGGGCTACTCCTCGGTCTTCGCCTACCTGACCCGGCGGCTGGGCTACGCCGAATCGGACGCCATCCGGAGGGTGCGCGCGGCGCGAGCGGTGAGACGGTTTCCCGCCGTGCTCGGCATGCTGGCCCGGGGAGAACTCCACGTGATAGGACTGGCCATGCTCGAGCCGCACCTGGACGCGGCCAACCACCTCCGGCTGCTGGCCGAGGCGCGGGGCCGCAGCCAGCGCGACATCGAGGCCTTGGCGGGCCGCCTAAAGCCCGCGTCAAGCGGCCCGAGGGACACAGTCCGCGTCCTGCCTTCTCCCGCGCCGCCCCCGGAGGATGGCGGCTCCGTGATCGCACAGGGGACGGAGGCGCTCCCCGGGCTGGAAATGACCGTCCCGGGCCCCGCCCCTGAATTGGCGGGCGAGACGCGGCGGGTCTTTACCTTCCCGGCCGGCGAGGAGGTCTACGAGCGATGGCTGCACGCGCGCGATCTTCTCCGGCACTCATTCCCCCAAGGCCGCATGGAGGAAATCTTTGGCGAAGCGCTCCGTCGTCTCATCGACTCCGAGGTTCCGCGCGCCGCCAAGCCCGATAGGCCCCGAGGCGGCTCCGGTGCCGCAACGTCATCCCGACGGATACCGCTCCGGGTGCAAGACGAGGTCTGGCGCCGGGACTCCGGCCGGTGCGCCTATCTAGGCGCGGGCGGCGTCGCGTGCGGCGAAAGGGCCTGGCTGGAGTTCGACCACATCACTCCATGGTCGCGGGGCGGCCGTTCGGATGACCCGGGAAACATCCGCCTGCTGTGCCGCAGCCACAATGGATCCGAGGCGCGAAGAGTGCTGGGCGGCCCCAGGCACCCGTAGTCCGCCGGTTTACCCCGGCTACCTCCACCGGTGGAGGTAATCTGGAAACGCCGCCGCGGCCGCCCATGTAGATGGTGTCGTCCTTCCAACGCTCGGGGTAATGATCGAAGAGATCCTGGTCCATCCCCCAATCGGGCTCGTCGGTGTAGGCTTCAAGGACACGCCGGATGGAGATCGCATCGCCGGGCTTCTCCCCGGCGCCAAACGGCAGGTCGGTGGTGGGGTTGAGCTTGAAGGCGCGCAGGAATCGCGCCGCGCCGCCCAGGCCCGAGGCCGCGGCAAAATCGTCGAGGGTTTCAACCGTGACCGGAGCCGAAACTCCCGGAAGAGAGGCCACCGCCCTCGACGTCAGGCTTCCGTGCCGGTCCCAGGCGGCGGCGGGGGCGGACAACAGGAAACAGGCGAACGATACGCGCAACATCGGGGAGATTATATCATCCATCCCGGCTGCTGCCTCCACCGGTGGAGGCAACCCGCCGCAGGCGGCGGATCTCGACCACGACTTCGGAAGTTCGTGGCATCACCGCCGGCCGCTTGCGGGCGCGCACGGTCACGGCGCGGACGCGGCGGTCGCAGGCCAGGGCCGCGGCGGCGACATCCTCGGCCAGGCGCTCGAGCAGGCGGCGGGGCCTGCCCTCGGCGCAGGCCCGCACGCGCCGTTCGATGGCGACGTAATCCGCCGTCGCCTTGAAGTCGTCCGACCGTGCCGCCGCGGCCGTCGGCAGCTCCAAACCGACGTCGAGCCGTATCATCTGCGGCCGCCGCCGCTCAGCCTCCGGGACGCCCAGACGGACCCGGCAGGCCACGCCCAGGAGCCAGATCCTATCCAAGGAGGGCGGGCTCCTCGGCCGCGAGCCTGCCGGTCGCGGCGATCTCACGGTAAAGCTCGGCTCCGGCCGCGGGCCGGCGCTGGCGGTCATAGAGGCCGAAGCGCGGCTTGTAGGAGCCCCATTCGTAGTTGTCGAGCAGGGACCAGTGGAAGTAGCCGCGCACGTCGGCTCCCTCGCGCATGGCGCCGGCCAGGGCGGTGAGATGCGAGCGGATGAAGGAGTCGCGGGCGGTCCCATCCCGGTCGTCGATGCCGTTCTCCAGAATGTAGACGGGTTTGCCCGAGGCCCGGTACATGTCCGCGACCACCCGTCCCAATCCCTCCGGGACCACCTCCCAACCCATACCGCTGCGGGGACGCGCGCCGCGGCGTCCGCCCAGGAGACGGAACACCCACGGCGTCACCCCGTGCTCGAATTCGGCGTAGCCCGGAACCACGCCCATGGGCATGAATGGGAGCTTCGAGCGATGCACGAAAATACGGGTGTAGTAGTTGAGCCCCATGAAATCGAAATACCCGGCGGTCAACTCCAGCCAGTGCCGGTGCATGAACCAATCCCAGTCCGCGACGGCGCCATCGTCGCCGACGGAGGCCTGCTCGAGGGCGGTGACGTGATGGGCATAGCCCACCTGGGCCGCGGGCTGCCCCCTTTTGAGGAGTTTGTAGGCCTCGTTATGCGCCCGGGCGAAGTTGGGCACCAGCCGCTTGAGGAAGTCTCCCCGCACGTTGGTCAGCATGAATTTTCCCGGGGGGAAATACCTCATCCCGTAGGCGCCGACCAGAAAGACCATGGGCTCGTTCAAAACCACCCAGTCCATCACATCCTCCCGCAGGGCCGAGGCGACCCTTTCGACAAAGCGCAGGAAGCGCGGTCCCACCGCTGCATCGAGCCAGCCGCGCGGGTGGGCTTTCAACAGCCAGGCCGGCTCGGAGAAATGATGCAGGGTGACAAACGGCCGGATGCCTGACTCCCGCAGCCGCCGGGCCCAGCCTGCGTAGGTCCGGAGCGCGTCCTCGTCGAAGCGGTCGGGTTCGGGCTGGAGGCGCGACCACTCCACGGAGAATCGATAGGCCCCCGCCTTGAGCTCCTTCAGGCAAGCCAGGTCCTCCCCAAACCGCTCCCAGGAACCGGCGGCGTCGCCGCAGACCTCCCAACCCTTGCGCCGCTCCCAGTCCGCCAGGGCCGAGAGGCGGTTGCCCCCCTCGATCTGGTAGGATGCGGTGGACGCTCCCCAGAGGAAATCCTTTGGAAATGTTATAATCGCGTCCGTCATAATCCGAGATTATGCCTAATTCCCGAAACGTTGTCATTATCGGCTCCGGCTCGGCGTCCTACACGGCCGGAATCTACGCCGCCCGGGCCAACCTCTCGCCCCTGATCTTCGGTGGGGTCGCCATGGGCGGCCAGCTCATGATCACCTCCGACGTGGAGAATTACCCCGGCTTTCCGGAACCCATACTCGGCCCCGAACTGATGGAACGTATGTACAAACAGTGCCGGCGCCTGGGCATCGAGATCATCCCCGAGTACGTGTCGAAAGTCGATCTCAGCCGCCGTCCGTTTCACGTTGAGACTACCGAAGGCAAGACCGCCCTTGCCGATACCGTCATCGTTGCCACCGGCGCCGACGCGAAGTGGCTGGGGCTCGAGTCGGAGAAGAAGCTCAAGGGAAAGGGCGTCTCGGCCTGCGCGACCTGCGACGGCTTCTTCTTCAAGGGCAAGGAGGTCTTCGTGGTCGGCGGGGGAGACACCGCCATGGAGGAAGGCACATTCCTGACGAAGTTCGCGTCCAAGGTCACCATCGTCCACCGCCGCGACTCCCTCCGGGCCTCGAAGATCATGCAGGACCGCGCGCGCAACAACCCCAAGATCTCCTGGCTGCTCGAATCGGCCGTGACCGACGTCCTCGGCTCCGACACGGTCACGGGCGTGCGCGTGACGCATGTCAAAACCTCACAGTCTCAGGACCTGTCCTGCCACGGCCTTTTCGTCGCCATCGGACACACTCCCAACTCGGCCTTCCTCGCGGGCCAACTCAAGCTCGACGCCGCGGGCTACATCTCGGCCGACCCCCGCACGCGCACCTCGGTCCCCGGCGTGTTCGCGGCGGGAGACGTCATGGATTCGCGCTACCGCCAGGCCGTCACCGCGGCCGGCACGGGCTGCATGGCCGCGCTCGAGGCGGAGCGGTTCTTGGCGGGCCATGAGTAGCGCCGCGGCTCCGGCCGCAGGCGGGCGCCTCCCGTCCTGGCTTCGCGTCGGACTGCCGGGCGGGGAGAACTACGACCGCATCCGCGAAGTCTCCCGCCGGCGCCGTTTAACGACGGTGTGCGAAGAGGCGCGCTGTCCTAACCTCGCGGAATGCTGGGGTTTGGGCACGGCCACCTTTATGGTCCTGGGCTCCCAGTGCACTCGTACCTGCCGCTTCTGTTCGGTCTGGGCCGCGGCCAAACCCTCGCCGCCCGACCCCGAAGAACCCGCGCACCTGGCGCAAGCCGTCACGGAGATGGGGCTTGAGTACGCGGTCGTCACCATGGTCTGCCGCGACGATCTTCCCGATCAGGGCTCCGGCCACGCGGCCGCCTGTCTGCGCGCGGTGCGCGCGGAATGCCCGGACCTGGTCCTCGAATTCTTATCCGGGGATTTTTCCGGGGATCGCGCGGCCCTGACTGCGATTCTGGAGACCGGTCCGGATGTTTTCTCGCACAACCTCGAGACCGTGGAGCGCCTCTCCCCGACCGTCCGCGATCCGCGGGCCAGCTACCGCCTGTCCCTGGAAGTTCTTGAGAAGGCGCGCGAGCTCAGGCCCGCGTCCCTGACCAAGTCCTCCTTGATGCTCGGCATGGGGGAGAGCCGGGATGAGGTGCTGCGAAGCCTCCGGGACCTGCGCGATTCCGGGGTCTCCCTGTTGACGTTGGGCCAATATCTGAGGCCCTCGGCCTCCGGGCGCCAACTCCCGGTCCGGGAGTTCGTCTCCCCCGAGGACTTCGCCGGGCTCGGCGCCCGGGCCAAAGAGCTGGGTTTTCTGCACGTCGCGGCCGGGCCGTTCGTCAGGAGCTCTTACCGCGCCGGGGAGCTCTTCCTCAAAGACCTGATCCAGGAGCGTGCCCATGGCACTTAAGGAAGTCGCCCATTTCTCCATCAAACGGCTCGAGGTCCTCGACCTCGACGGCAAGGCCGACCCCGCGGTCAAGGTGGACATCCCGCAGGCCTTGCTGATCGACATCTACCGCAAGATGGTCGAGATCCGGCTCTTCGACGAAAAGGCCTTCGCCCTGCAGCGCCAGGGCCGCCTGGGCACCTACCCCCAAATATTGGGACAAGAAGCCACCCAAATCGTCCCGCCCCTCTGCCTGCGCCCCAAGGACTGGATGATCCCCACCTACCGCGGGCAAGGCGCCTACTACGCCCGGGGGATGAAGCTGCGCTACTCCCTGCTCTACTGGGGCGGCGACGACCGCGGGGTGCGCTACCCCGAGTCCAACAACGACATGATCTTCGCCATCCCCGTGGGCTCCCACCTCACCCAGGCCATGGGTTTGGCCTGGGCCTGCAAACTCCAGAAGACCGACCACGTGGCCCTGACTTATCTGGGCGATGGCTCGAGCTCCAAGGGCGACTTCCACGAATCCCTGACCTTCGCCGGGGTCATGAAGCTGCCCCTGGTCTTTATCGTCGAGAACAACCAGTGGGCCATTTCGGTGCCGCGCGCCAAGCAATGCGCGGCGCAGACCTTCGCCCAGAAGGCGTTGGGCTACGGGGTCCACGGCATCCAGGTGGACGGCAACGACGTTCTCGCCGTCTATGCCGTGGTGCAGGAGGCGGTCGCGCGCGCCCGCCGCGGCGACGGGGCCACCATCGTCGAGTGCGAAACCTACCGGATGGGACACCATACCACGGCCGACGAAGCCTCGCGCTACCGCAAAACCGAAGAGGTCGAGGAATGGCGGCGCAAGGACCCCATCATCCGCTTGCGCAAGCACCTGGAATCGCTCAAACTCTGGAACACCGACAAGGAGATGCATCTGCGCAACCAGGCCGAGGCCATGATCAAGACCGAGGTCGAGGAGTACGAGGGGGCCCTGCCGCCCAATCCCCTCAACATGTTCAGCGACAACTACGCGACGGCGCCCTGGCACCTCGTCGAACAGCGCCAGGAGCTGGAGGACCTGCTCGAGCTCAAGAAGCAGAAGAAAGAGGTCGAGGACCTGCCTCCGGTGGAAGGGAGGTTTCCTTAAATATGCCCGAACTCAAGATGGTCCAAGCCATCAACCAGGGCCTGCGCCAGGCCATGGAGATGGACGAGACGGTGGTGCTCCTCGGCGAGGACGTCGGCTTGAACGGGGGAGTCTTCCGGGTGACGGAGGGTCTTCAGAAGACCTTCGGCCCGGACCGCGTCGCCGACACCCCCCTGGCCGAACTCGGGATCGTGGGGGCATCGGTGGGCCTGGCCATGGCCGGCATGCGCCCCGTCTGCGAGATCCAATTCGACGGCTTCCTACCCAGCGTGATGGACCAGGTCATCTGCCACATGGGACGCCTTCGCAACCGCACCCGCGGGCGCTACAAGGTCCCCATGGTCCTGCGCGCGCCGCACGGCGGGCTGGTCCACGCCCCCGAGCATCATTCCGAGTCGCCCGAGGCCTACTTCTGCCACACGCCGGGCATCAAGGTCGTCATCCCCTCCACCCCCGAGGACGCCAAGGGCCTCATCATCTCGGCGATCGAGGACCCCGACCCGGTGGTATTCTTCGAGCCCAAGCAACTCTACTTCTCATGCAAGGGAGAGGTGCCGTCCAAGCCCTACGAGACCCCCATCGGCAAAGCCAGGATCGCCCGGCTCGGCAAGCATATCAGCCTCCTGTCGTGGGGAGCCATGGTCCACACCTGCCTCAAGGCGGCCGACGCGCTCAAGGAAGAGGGCGTCGACGCCGAGGTCCTGGACCTGCGCGCCTTGGCGCCCCTGGACCTGCCGGCCATCCTCGAATCGGCGGCGAAAACCGGACGCGTCTTGATCGCCCACGAGGCGCCGAACACGGGCTCGTGGGCCGCCGAGATCAGCTCCCTCATCCACGAACGGGCCCTGCTCAAGCTGCAGGCCCCGGTGCGGCGGGTGGGAGGCTGGGATATCCGCATGCCGTTGTTCAAACTCGAGCGCTACTACGTTCCGGACGCGGACCGCGTCGTCAAGGCCGCCAAAGAGACTTTAGAGTATTGAGGAGCGGGTCATGAATTGGGAATTCAAGCTTCCGGATGTCGGTGAAGGGCTCGCGGACGGGGAAATCGTCCGTTGGCACGTGACGGAGGGCCAGCAAATATCCGAGGGGACGCCTCTGGTCAGCATCCTCACCGACAAAGCCGAAGTCGAGATCCCCAGCCCCAAGACGGGGACGATCCACAAGCTGATGGCGGGAGTCGGCCAACGCATCAAGGTCCATGAAAATCTCGTCATCTTCGAACTGCCCCAACCGGCCGCCCCGTCGGCTCCCGCGGCGCGCCCGGCCCCGCACGACGCCGCGACTCGATCGCCGACCCTCCCCGTCGGCGCACCCGCCTTCGGAGCCGCGGCCGACATCCAGGTCCTGCCCGCGGTGCGCAAGCTGGCCGCCCAGCTCGGCGTGGACCTGTCGAAAATCAAGGGCACCGGACCCGTGGGACGCATCACCGAGGCCGACGTGCTCCAGCAGAGCAGTCCCCGCCTGCCCGCGCCCGGCGTTCCCGCGGCCAAGACTCCCGCCGAAGATAAGACCGTGGTCATGGGCGCGATCGCCCCGGTCAAGCCCCCCTCTCCCCCGCCGCCGGCCCCGGCCCCCAAACCGGAACCTGCCGCCGTGGCGGCCCAGGGGTCGCCGTCCCCGGAGGGGGCCGAGACGCGCGTCCCCTTCACCGGCATCCGCAGGCGCACGGCCGAGAAGATGGCGGCCAGTTGGCGGACGATCCCGCACGTCACCCATGTCGACGAGGCCGACGTGACGGCGCTGGCGGCCCTGCGCGGGGAACTCCGGGGCGAGGCCGAGCGCAAGGGGACCAAGCTGACCACCCTTCCCTTTATACTGCGGGCCCTGGCCAAGACCCTCCCCGAGTATCCGGACTTCAACGCCTCCCTCGACGAGGAGGGGGGAGCGATTGTGCGCAAGCACGCCCTCAACGTCGGGATCGCGACCCAGGCCCAGCAAGGCCTGGTCGTCCCGGTGATCAAGGACTGCGTCGCCAAGGACCTCTGGTCCCTGGCTTCGGCGGTCGGCGCGCTCGCCGAGAAGGTGCGCGCCAACAAGGTGTCGGTGGCCGAGCTCCAAGGCGGCACCTTCACCGTCACCAACATCGGCCCCCTCGGGGGCCTGTGGGCCACGCCCATCATCAACCACCCCGAGGTCGCCATCCTCGCGGTCATGAAAATCCAGAAACGGCCCGTCGTGATCGACGGGGGCCTGCACGTGCGGGACCGGCTCCCCCTGGCCCTCTCCTTCGACCACCGCGTCATCGACGGCGCCCAGGCCGCCCACTTCATGAACACCCTGATCAAACACCTCGAGAATCCGCGCACCCTGCTCTAATGCCGATCAAGACCGACGTCCTCGTGGTCGGGGCCGGGCCGGGGGGCTACATCGCCGCCATCCGGTTGGGCCAACTCGGCCGCAGCGTGGTTCTCGTCGAACGCGACCAACTCGGCGGCGAGTGCCTCAACTACGGCTGCATCCCCTCCAAGGCCTTCATCCACGCCTCCGGGCTCCTCTCGCGCCTCAAACGCTGGGAGCCGGCGGGCCTCTCCGCCGACGGGGCGCGCGCCGATCTGGTCAAGCTCCAGGCTTGGAAAGGCCAACTCATCGGCGGCTTTCGCAAGGGCATCGCCTCTCTCGAAAAGGCCAACAACGTCGTCTTCATGCCCGGGAGCGTGAAATTCGTCTCCGCGATCTCCGCGACGGTCACGACCCCGGCCGGCCCCGAGAAGATCGAGTTCAGCCAAGCCATCGTGGCCACGGGCTCCACCCCCGTGCCCTTGCCGGGCATTCCCTTCGACGGGATGCGGGTCATGAGCTCAAAGGAGGCCCTCGATCTCACCGAAGCGCCCAAGCGCCTGATCGTGGTCGGCGGCGGGGTGATCGGGCTCGAAATGGGGACCTTTTTCGCCAAGCTGGGGAGCCGGGTCTCGGTCGTGGAGTTTCTCCCGCAGCTCCTCACCGGCATCGAGGCCGACCTCGTGGGTCCCGTGGCGCGGGGACTCGAGCGCATGGGCGTGGAGATCCATCTTGAGTCGAAGGCCGTCTCGCGCGGGACCAAGGCCGGCCCCGAGGGCGCGGACCTGCTCGATATCCAGACGCCTCAGGGCCCCAAGAGCCTGCCGGCCGACAAGATGCTCGTCTGCGTCGGCCGGGCCCCGCAAACCGCGGGCCTGGGGCTCGATGCCCTGGGAGTCAAGACCGATCCGAAAGGCCACATCCTCATCGACAAGACCCTCCGGAGCAGCATCCCCAGCATTTACGCGATCGGCGACGTCACCGGCCCGCCCTACCTGGCCCACAAGGCCACGCGCGAGGGGATCGTCGCCGCGGAGGCCATCGCCGACACCGAGCGCGCCCATGCCTCCGAGGTGGGGATCGTCCCGTGGGCGGTCTTCACCGACCCGGAGATCTCCTTCGTGGGCGAGACCGAGGCTCAAGCCCGCGCCCGCAACGTTTCGGTCCTCGTGGGCCGCTTCCCGTTCACGGCCTCCGGCCGGGCGCAAGCCGTGCGCGAGGGGGAAGGCTTCATCAAGGTCCTGGCCGACAAGGGCACGCACCAGCTCCTGGGCGTGGGCATCGTCGGCCCGCATGCCGCCGACCTCATCGGCGAGGCCTGCCTGGCCCTCAAGATGGGCTGCCGCCTCGAGGACGTGGCCTCGACCGTGCACCCGCATCCGACCCTCCCCGAGGTCTTCCCCGAAGTCTGCGAGGTCGCCCTGGGCCGCCCCATCCACGTCCTGGCCCCGCCGCCGCGCTAGTGGACGCCGCCTCCGGCCCGGTGCGCATACTACCGCTCGGCCGCGTCGCATACGACGAAGCCCTGGCCCGCCAGCATGAGCTGGTCGCCGAGCGGCGCGAAGGGCTGATCCCGGACTCTCTGCTCCTGTTGGAGCACGAGCCGGTCTACACGATCGGCCGCTCAAGCCGCCAACCGGTCCCCGCCGGACTGCCCCATCCAGTCCGCGTGATCGAGCGGGGAGGGGACCTCACCTACCACGGCCCCGGCCAACTCGTCGGCTATCCCATCGTGCACCTCGGCGACGCTGGGCTCACCGTCCGGGGTTATCTGCGCAAGCTCGAATCCATACTGGTCGCGGCCCTCGCGGAGCTCGGGGTCGGCGCCCAGCCCCTCCCGGGATTCACCGGCGTCTGGACGGGGGGGCGCAAGATCGCCTCTATCGGAGTCGCCGTGTCGCGGTCCGTGACGTATCACGGGTTTTCATTGAACGTGGACATGGACCTCGGCCCCTGGCGCGCCATCCACCCCTGCCGTCTCGAGCCCGGACAGATCACCTCCCTCTCGGCCGCCCTAGGCAGACCCGTGGTCCTCGCCGAGGCCGCGCGGGCGGTCTCGGGCGCCTTCTCGCAGTAGAAATGGCCGAGTGGTTTGGATCATTCTTCGACAAGGAATACGTCGAACAGCTTCGCGACCAAAAGCGCGGTCAAACCGCGCGCGAAGCCAAGGGGGTCATTCACGCCCTGCGCCTCGAGCCCGGCGCGAGCGCGCTTGACGTCGGGTGCGGCTTCGGCCGCCACGCGGCGGCGCTCGCCCGGCGCGGAATTCGGGTCACGGGCGTCGACTTGTCCCGGGCGATGCTCGCCGCGGCCCGTCGCCAAACCCGCGGCCTGCCCGTGACCCTCCTCAGGGCCGACATGCGGCGCTTGCCATTCGCCGGGGGGTTCGACGGGGCCTACTGCCTCTTCACCAGCTTCGGTTATTTCTCTCCCCGTCAGAACCGGCGCGCCCTGCGCGGGATGGCCCACAGCCTGCGTCCCGGCGGCCGCCTCATCATCGACGCGCCGGACCGGGCCTACCTGGACCGCCATGCCCCGGCGAAAAACTGGAGCCGATCCGGTCCACGGTATGTCTTAGAGGAGGTCGAGTACGACCGGTCCTCGGGCCGGGTGAAGAGCCTTTGGCACGTCCTGCGCCTGGGCTCCACGCGCGTGCGCCGGCGGAAACACACCCTTTACGTCCACGACCTCGGTCAATGGCGGGCGATGTTTCGCCGCGTGGGCCTGCGGCTGGCCGCCGCCTACGGCGGCTGGGACCTGCGCCCGCCCCAGGCCGGGGAGACCCGCCGCCTCATCGTCGTGGGGGAACGCCGGGCGTGATCATGCGGTTCCTGCGCCTCATGGGCGGAGCGATCCTCGGCTACCTCTTCCTGCATGTCGGCTACCCCGAGTCCGGAAATTCGATCTATCACCCCTTGGCCCCGTTGGCCATCCTCGGGGCCGCGGCGATCCTGACCGTCGCCCCAAGGCTCCTCGAGTTCGCCTCCGGCCGCCGGATCATAGACCTCTTTCCGAAGTGATTTAAGGCCGAACCTTCGGCGCGCACTTGACCCCACGCGCCGAGAGGGCCATACCCTACGATATGGGGCAGAAGCGGCCCTGGACCCGGTGATCAGCGCCTAAAATTGGGATCAGGGTCCCACCATCGCGCTCTGGAATTGGGCGCCGCCGCGAGTTGCCAGCCATGCCGGGGGGCGTCGGCGGGGGGTCCCCTCGTCGAGAATGGGGAAAAAACCTATCCGAATGCCGTACACGGCCAGGATGGCGTCCAACGTGGCTACTTCCGGATTTCCTTTCGCCGACAGAGTTTTGTAGAGGGTGGTCCGGCTCAACTTCGTCTTCTTCGCAAGAACACCGACGCCGCCCTGGGCCTCCACGACATTGCGAAGGGCCTTGAGGAGGAACTTAATGTCTCCCTCCACCGCGACGGCATTGAGATAGGCCGCGGCTTCCGCCGCATCGGTGAGATGCTGCATCAAATAGTCGTGATGAGAAATGGTCTGGTTCATTTTAGCCTCCGATATTCAGCCCATAGCTGCCGAGCCTTACGGATATCCTTTCTTTGCGTGGATTTGTCACCGCCGTAGAGAAGCAGGACACCTCTCGCCCCGTCTTCCCCATAGTAGAGGCGGTAGCCCGGTCCGAAATCGAGGCGCATTTCCAGAACGCCGCCTCCAACCGAACGATGGTCCCCGAAATTGCCATCCTCCGCGCGGCCGATGCGCTTGAGGATCGCAGCGCGTCCCGGGACATCCCTGAGGCCGTCAAGCCATTCTCCGAAGATGTCCCTTCCGTTGGCGACATAGTGGAGAACCTCCCGTTGCCTCGGCTGCGCGCCGTACATCCCTTTGGTTAGTGTATCTTATAAAATACAGATTGTCAAGGGATTTGAGCGTTCGCCTTACGGGCTCAGAATCCCTCATATTGGGGCTTCCAGAGCCGTGAAAAACCGATCGTGATCCCGGTCACGGCGGAGTAGCCCCAGACGGGCTTGACCTTCAGGGAGAAGGCGTAGAGGTCCAGGAAGGGCGAGACCGTCAGGTGCTTGTAGAAGGGGACGCGAAGCCTGAGGATGAGGCCGCCTTCGAAGCGCAGGTCCTGCGGCCGGTCGGAATCGGACAAAAAGGAATAGCCGGCGGTCAGCTCCCCTTGGAGCGTCGCGCCCTGGCGCGGGCCCACCGAACGTTCCGCGATCACCTTGGTCCGCGCGCCGTACTGGGTGTTGGGGGGGTCGCGGGAGAGATCGCGGCGCAGGCTCCCCGAAAGCTCGATGGAGCGGACCACGCTCCCATCGAAGAATTCGACGCCGGGGAAGGCGCTGTAGACCTCCTTGCGCCGCAGGCCGGGGACCGCCTCGACCTGACCGTCGAATTGCAGGCCCAGCGAGGGTCCCCAGGACCGGGCCAGCCAGTCCGGTCCCATGCGGCCCGCCCGGAGAGTCCCCAACGTCGCCAAGAGCACGCGGTTGGCGGAGATGGTGATCACGGGCTGCTGGCCGCGCCTCTGAATGCGGCTGCGGGCGTACTCGAGCTCCGCGGTGCTCTTCCAGCGGTAGGCGGGCCGCAGGTACTCGAGGTCGGTGCGGAGGTCCCCGCCCACGACCAGCTCGTCGAAGCCCTGGATGCGGGAGTTGGGCACCGAGGCGAAGGCGTCGTCGCGCACCACGCGGGAGTTCTTGATATTGAGGCCGAGCTCACGTACGTGCAGGCGCCACAGCCCCCGCTCGCGCACCGGCCGCCCCTCCGCCCAGGAGCGGTAGATCGCCGGGGCGGTCCCGGTCCGCCGCCGCAGGGCCTCGAGCACCGTAGCCTCGACCGTGGTCCCGGTGAAGGCCAGGGGCTCTTCCCCCCGGACCCCCATCCCGTCGGCGAAGACCCGCGAGGCGGCGACGCGGTAGACCTCATTATCAACGACCGGCAGTCCGTGGACGCGTTCCCCGGCCCCCACGCCTCCGACCGTCATCCGGATGCGCCCGCCGTGAGGCCGGCCTTCTTCTTCCCGCCGCGCCTGGGCGTGTGCCTGGCGCAGAAGGTCCTTGAGCTCGGAGCCCGCGATCCGCAGTATGACCACCTGGTCTTCGGCGTGAAGCCAGAGCTTGGCCAGGCTCTCGGGGGTGTCTCCCTCGATCTGCACCGGGAGGGCATGGACGGGGAGAAAGGCCGCCTCCGCGCGGGTCTCCTCAGCCAGCATCGACGCCGCGATCGTCCAGAACTCCCGGGACGAGAGCCGCAGTCTGCCGGCGCGACGGGGGTCGCCCAGAAAGATACGCCGCCCCGCGGGCAGAAGCGGCGGGGCGGTCGAGGCCTCCACGGTATGCACGGCCGGGTCCCAGCCGGGGTAGCCGGGGACCGGAGGCAGGGTGTCGTCGAGCGCGACATGCCGCTCGCAGGCGGACCACTCGGTCTGGAGCCCGCGGCGCAGGGTCAGCTCGACCAGATTGAGAAATCCCTCCGCGGCGGTCACGGTCACCAGCGGCGGCTCGAAGGCCCTCCGGGAGGTCTGGACCGAGCGGCTCTCGGGCGCGGTGAGGGAATATTCCTCGACCTCCCGGTCATGGGCGAGCACGAGATCGATACCCGGCGCCGCGTCGAGCCCGTGGTCCCCGGGATTTTGGGCGATCAGCACGACGACGTCTCCGGCCTCGCGCCACCGGGCAACCCGCTCGGAGACCGCCTGCAGGGGCGGCGCGATTTCCAGATGCCCCAAGCCGGCTTGCGCCAGATACTTGCGCGCCGAGGGCGGGGTGACCGCCGCGATCACCACCCGCAGTCCGTCGATGGAGACCAGCGCGTGATCGGGGAGATAGGAGACCGCGGGCGCGCTCGAATAGACGAGGTTGGCCGAGAGAAATTGAATGCCGCCGGGGTGTTTATCCCGGTAGGGCTGGTAGAGCTTCCAGTGCCGGATATCCGTTCCGACCACCGAGGCATAGCGCAGGCCCATCCCCTCCAGCGCCGCGATGAGCTCGAGGCCCTTCAACTCGCGTTGACTGCCCCTGAGCACGCCCCCGCGCGAGACCCCCAGGACCGGCCCGCCCGCGCGCTCACGGTCCATGGCCGCGTGCAGGCGACCGAGCCCCCCGAACCATCTCCCCACGACGATCAAGGAAGAGTCGCGCCCTTTCCACCGGATGCGGTAGCGCGTCGCATGGGTCCGCGACCAGGCCCGCCCGGCCCCCTCCTCCGCCAACGTCGAAACCAGCGCCCCGTCGGGTTTCAGCGCCACCGAAGAGGTGCTGAAGCGCACCGTCCACGGCCGCCGGTAAGTCCCCGGGTCCGCGGCGGACTGCAGGATGAGGCCCGCCAGTTCCTGGTCCTCCGGGACCATGAGCGCCGTTTCCGAGCCGGCATCCATTCTCAACGCCGTCTTGGCGCCGGCCAATTCGGACCAGCGGAACCGGAACTGGCCCGAGCTCACCTCGCAGGAGGAATCCTCGACATCCGTGAGGACGAACTCCGCGGGCCGCTCCTTGGCGAGCCGCTCCACGGACCATTCCAACTTGGTCGCGACCAGGGGCGGGACATCCTCGATGAGGGCCAGGCGCAGGGTCGCCGAGGAGGGCTCCTGGGCCGCGCCCAGCGCCGCGGCCAGCCAGAATGGAGACAGCACTACTTGATAGCCCGGCGCAGGTCGCCGAGGAGGCTCTCCAGATTGGGGACCGCGTGGTAGGCCGCGGCCTTGCGCAGGGGGGAGAACAGGGTCAGGAAACAGCCGGGGCAGAACACCACCCCGTGCTTGGCAAGGACCTTCAACACATTCGGGTGCCGGGCCAGGAGCGGGCCCAGCGTCCGCCGCTCTAGCGCGGGGCCGCGGGGGCGTGTTTTTTTAGCCATTCAAAGGGTCCCATCGGAAAATTTGTCCCGAGCCTGACGGCCAGGTCGATGTCGTCGGCCGAGGCGACGCCCTCCCGCTGCGCCTCGCGAGCCTCGAGGACGATGCCGTGCTGCAATCGTCCCCAAACCGCCTCGGGCGCGATTTTCCGCGCCCGAGGCAAATGCCGTATAGCCTCGGGATTCTCTCCCGCCAACTGTCCGTTGGCATAGCTGTAAAACCCCGATCCGTTCTTCCGGCCCAGATGCCCGGCCGCGACCAACTTTTCCTGCATCGCCTCGGGCTTGAGCCGCTCGGGCCTGCCGAGCGCCTCGTAGATGGAACGCGTGATGGCGAGGTTGACGTCGAGCCCGATCAGATCCATGAGCTCGAAGGGGCCCATGGGCGCCTTCCCGTGCTCGCGCGCGGCGCGGTCCAGCCCGGCGATGCCGCCCGCGGCCCCGGCCTCCCGCATGGCGCCCAGATAGTAGGGCCGCATCACGCGGTTGACGATGTAGCCGGGGGTATCGCGCACCGCCACGGGCGTGCGGCCGAGGCGCAACGCTAAATCCAAGGCAACCTGGAAGGCCTCGGGCGACGTATCGGGCGCGCGCGCGACCTCCACGAGCTTCATCGCCACGGGCGGGTTGAAGAAGTGCAGGCCCACGCAACGCTCAGGAAAGTCGGCTCGCGCCGCCACATCCGCCACCCGGAAGGACGAGGTGTTGGTGGCCAGGACCGCCCCCGGGACGAGCCTCGAGAGGCGGGCGAGAAGTCCCTGCTTGACCCCGAGATCCTCGACGATGGCCTCGAGCACGAGTCCGCAGTCCGCCAAGTCCTCGATCGAGCGCACGGGAGCGGCCAGGCCCCACGCCCGCTCCTTTTGCGAAGCGTCGAGCTTCCCGCGCTGGAGGGCGGCGTCGAGCCCCGCCCGCACCCGCCCCTGCGCCCCCACCAAGGCGGCCGCATCCGAATCCCAGAGCGCCGCGGCCACGCCCGATTGGGCGCACAACTGGGCCACGCCGCAGCCCATCGTGCCCGAGCCGACGATGCCGACTTTCTGAATCATCGCCCCTCCAACAAACGACTCTACGCCCGTA
>CAYJXJ010000065.1:0-22616 GCA_964374095.1 uncultured Elusimicrobia bacterium | reverse complement strand
AACTCGGAAATTTCCACAATCATGAAATGGTCAGAAAAACCGTTTGGTGTTAGCGGCACGCTCTGCCCCGCGGGTAGGGCGGGCGGATAGGACGGCATTCTCCTGGAATCCCAATGGACCTGGTAGCACTCCTGCTCGCTTCTGCCATCGGCATGGCAAAGCTCGTGGACGATGCAGTCGGCCGCGTCCCAGGCGACCCACATTTCCCGCCGGGAAACCCAGTAGCAGCAGCGGATGTTCCTACCGCAGGCCTGGCGGACATCTATGGGATTGGCCTGGACGATCGAAAATCCGAGTTGTGGAAAGCGGTAAGTCACCGGAGCCGAGGCGCAACCCTGCCAGGCCAAGAACGTCAGCAGGAGGCCTCCGGCAAAAACCCCTTGATAATCAGGGGTACGCCTGTTATACTGACACCGTAAGGCCTTTGAACTACCTTGCACGTGGTTCATGGCCCGCTCGTAAGGCAAGCTCCGCGCCAGCGGGGCTTGCTCTTTTCTATAGGTTAGCAGGACGGCCAGGAAATACAATGAGGGAAGCGTCAGGAATAGTCAGATTGCGTCAGATCGGCAGGAAGGCCATAGCCAAGAGGGCGCTGACCGTAACGCCCAGCAACTCCAAGGTGCACGGTGAGAACACAGTCGCCGACGAAGGCATCTTGTGACTTTGGTCCATGTGACCAGGGACTTCTCAAGAGAGGGGGGTTCGCCGGTCCTGGGCTTGGCGAGCGTCTCTCCGGCGACGTAGCGCCATCAGCAAGCCCATCGCGTCATGCTGGACCGGGATCTGGCCCGAATTTTCGGGGTCAGCGCCTCCCCCTAACTTCTCGTCGGGTCCAGGACTTCCAGGAAGCCGAACTTCCGGAACTCGGCGTCGGCCGTGGCGATGGCGCGGACGTCGTGCTCCCGCATGAGGGCGGCGATGTGGCAGTCGTGGAAAAACGTCCCGCGCACGGAAGGCATCCCCCCCATGACCTCCTCCGAAAGCTGCCGGTGCCGCGGCGTTTCAATGAGAATCTCGGCCGAGGGATGCCCTAGCAAAGACGCCACGACGCGCCAGGCTTGTTCCGCGGTCAGGGGGCGCTCGGAGAATCTAGCGTGGGTGGCTACCGCCAAGAACTCGTAGATCGTCGACCACGTCAGGCACCAGGGACGGCCGCCGGAAAGCGTCTCCTGGAGCCACCCCTTGGCCTTTGCGTGCTGAGGGGCGTCCGGATTGACCGCGTAGAGCAGAATATTGGTATCGACGAGTATTCTCATGGGCGGCGCCGGTAGGCCTCCATGGCCTCCCGGTCGGCGGGATCGACCAGGAAGCGGCCCATGCTGAAAGTCGGGATGCGGAAGGGCTCCGCCGCGGACCGGGTCCGCGATCCGGCGTTGAGGCCGATCCGGAGGAAATCATTGATGCAGCCTTGAATGGTCATTCCCCGCCGGGCGGCTTCCTCGCGGAGCCTGCGCCAAAGGCCCGCGTCGATGGCAACGGTAGTTCGGTGCATACATTAATATGATAAGTGTAAAACATATTTATGTCAATAGCTGGCGCCTTGGGCATAGCCTGGGCCTCTATGATGGGATCAAGCGCGCCACCGACGTCATGATCGCGGGCAAGATCGCGGTCGTGGCCGGCTATGGCGACGTGGGCAAGGGCGCAGCCCCAGGCCAAACCGGCGCACGCGGCAAGCGCCGGTACGGCGTGCCGGCGGGCGCGCACGCTCAGTACCGGTAATGCTCGGGCTTGAAGGGCCCCTCGGGATTGACGCCGATATAATCGGCCTGGGCCTTGGTGAGGGTGGTGAGCTTGACGCCGAGTTTTTCGAGGTGGAGCCGCGCGACGCGCTCATCAAGGAGCTTGGGCAGGGTGTAGACCTTCTTCTGGTAGGTCTTGTTGTCCCGGTTCTTCCAGAGTTCGAGCTGGGCCAGCACTTGGTTGGTGAAGGAGATGCTCATTACGAAGGAGGGGTGCCCCGAGGCGCAGCCGAGGTTCACGAGCCGGCCTTCGGCCAGCAGGGTCATAACCTTGCCGTCGGGCCAGCGGTACTGCTCGACCAGGGGCTTGACCGTGACGCGCTTGAGCTTCGTGTCGCGGTTGAGCGACGCCACGTCGACCTCGAGATCGAAGTGGCCGATGTTGCACACGATGGCCTGGCTCTTCATGGCGTCCATGTGCTTGCGGGTGATGATGTCGCGGCAGCCCGTGGCCGTGACGAAGATATCGCCGCGGGAGGCCGCGTCGTCCATGGTCACGACTTCGTAGCCTTCCATGACGGCCTGCAAGGCGTTGATGGGGTCGACCTCGGTGACCAAGACCCGGGCTCCCTGCCCGCGCAGGGATTGGGCGCAGCCCTTGCCCACGTCGCCGTAGCCGGCCACGACCGCGATCTTGCCCGCCACCATGACGTCGGTGGCGCGCTTGATCCCGTCGATGAGCGATTCCCGGCAGCCGTAGAGGTTGTCGAACTTGGATTTGGTGCAGGAGTCGTTGACGTTGATGGCGGGCATGCCCAGGGTCCCGGCCTTCTCGCGCTGATAGAGGCGGCGCACGCCGGTGGTGGTCTCCTCGCTCAAGCCCGCGACCCCGGCGAGCATGTCGGGGTACTTGTCGTGCACGATATTGGTGAGGTCGCCCCCGTCATCGAGGATGAGGTTCAGGCCCTTGCCGTCGGGCCAGCGCAGGGTCTGCTCGATGCACCAGTCGTATTCCTCGAGGCTCATGCCCTTCCAGGCGAAGACAGGCGTGCCGGCGGCGGCGACAGCCGCCGCGGCATGATCCTGAGTTGAGAAAATATTGCATGAGCTCCACCGGACCTCAGCGCCCAACTCCTTCAACGTCTCGATCAACACCGCCGTTTCAATCGTCATGTGCAGGCACCCGGCGATGCGCGCGCCGGTCAAGGGCTTCGACTTTCCGAACTCCCCCCGCAGGGCCATGAGACCGGGCATCTCGCTTTCGGCGATCGAGATCTCCTTGCGGCCCCACTCGGCGAGGCTCAAATCCTTGACGCGGTAGTCCATCGTGGCGGTAGTCATGGGGGTGCGGGTCTCCTTGGGGGGGCTTCTTTTGTGCAAGAGAGGCATTATAGCTGATTTGAGGGCGTGGTCACACCGGCGCGGGTGTGACCCCCTAATAACCCATGACGTCGCCGTAGAGCAGGTCGGGAAGGCAGGGCGGCAGGCCCGCCCGGGTGAAGGGATGAGCCACCCCTTTGGAGGCCGCGCTCCATAAGGCGCGGGAAATGCCCCGTTCCCGCAAGAGGTCCTCGTAGAGGGCCAGGGCCTGGGAACGGCGCCCGAGCAGGTCCAGGGCCCGGGCCCGCCAGAGCCGCTGGGCGGCCTGACGGTAGGTGATGTCGGGCATGGCGGCGCCGGCGGCGAAGCTTTCCATCGCCGTCTCGGGGTTTCCGGTGCGCAGGGCGAAGAGGCCCATCATGTAGCGGTACACCGGCTCGGCGGGGTCCAGGTCCACGGCCTCGGCGAGGCTTTCGAGAATCTCGAGGCCGGGCCGGCCGTCCATGTAGTCGAGGTAGGCCCGGGCGTATGACCGCTGGGCGTCGCGGCGGGGCGCGGGCAGGGAGTCCGACACTCCGGGCAAAGTCTCTCCGGGGGGCGAATCCTCCCATAGGGCGACCCGCCGGTAGGGGCCGCGGTTGGCCGGGGCCTCACCCTCGCCGATCCAGAGGATTCCCTTCTCCGGCTCGAAGACGACGCTCGTCATGTTGTGCATCTGCGCGATGGTGGTGAAGCCCCGCAGGGTGCCGCTTTCGGCGTCCGTGTGGTCTCCCAAGAGGCGGGCCATGACCGGCGCATCGACGCGGCCCCGGTTCTCCTCGATGATCCTCTCGGCGCGCTGGAGCCGCAGGCGGCTCGATTCGCGCCAGGAGCGATAGTCCACCTCGTGCCGCCGCCGCTCGGGAGTGACGTAGTCGTTGGTGCGCGCCATCGAGACCGGCCCGGCGGGAACCACCGAGCAGGCGGCGGGCGTGCGCTCGACCATGGCGGCGCGCCGCGTCTTGGCGTGGGTCAGCACCACGGTCCAAGCGCTGGTGGTCTTCCAGGACGCGCACAGCTCCACCGCGGCGTCGATGGTCCGGGCGTTCTGCAATATTTGCATGCCGAGGTCGACGACGGGCCGGCCGTTGGCGATGATGGCGGTCTCCTTGGAGAGGTGCTGATGGAGCGCGACGCTCACCCCCTCGGCGTTTATCCCGGTGATGCCGTCGACCACCGCCCCGGCCGTGGCCACCGAGACGTAGGGGATGCCCCGGTCCGGGAAGTTGCGGCAAACCAGGGGGTGGCGGTCGTAGAAGCCGATGCCGGGGAAATCAAGGTTGCGTCCGTAGACGAGGGCTCCGTCGGGGGTGGCGTCGCCCCAGGCCGCCGCCGAGGTGCAGCCGAGCGCCGGGCTGGAGCGCAGGCGCGCCGCGAAACCCACGAGGTAGTTCACCACGTCGGGCATGACCGCCCCGCGCGCGAAGCGTCCCCGGGATATGCCGGAGGCCGAGCAGAACCCCGAGATGAGCTCCTGGGCCGTTTCGGAGTGCCGCCGGGCGCACAGGGCGTGGAGCCCTTGGACCGCCAGGCGCCCCCACGCCCCGCCGATGGGGAGCGCCCGGGCGCAGTAGTCGTGGTAAAAGTCGATGATCCCGCTCTCGCGCACCAGGGTTCCGAAGAGCTCGCCGTGCCGGCGCCCGCGCTCCCGCGCGCTGCCGCGGAGGGTGGCGACCAGCAAGCGGCCTGATATCGAAGATGCGGGCGAGGTGGTGGGTGGCGTCATTTTAAAATCTCCATAGTTTGATGCGGTCGAGAGTCTCAACGTCGGTGTTGTCGATTTGCAGGGGCGTGATCGAGACGCGGCCGTCGGCGACCGTCGCGACGTCGGTGCCGGGGGTCTTCATGCCTTTGACGGTCTTGCCCGCCAGCCAGAAGTAGACGTCGCCGCGCGGGTCGCGGCGTTGGGTGATGTCCTTGCTGTAGACTCTCCGTCCCAGCCGCACCGGCAGGGGCGGTTGGGACTTTCCTCTCCCCGGCTCGGGAAAATTCACATTGAGGCACACCCCTCGAGGGAGGTGCCGCCGAAGCACCAGCCTCGCCAGCCTCGCCGCGAATGCCGCGGCGTGCCGATAATCCGCGGGTGTCGCCCCGCGGGCATGGGAGAAGGCCAGGGCTGGAACCTCCAGCAGAGCCGCCTCCATGGCCGCGGCCACGGTCCCGGAGTAAATGACGTCCTCCCCCAGGTTGAAGCCGTTGTTGATGCCGGAAACGACCAGGTCGACGCGGCCGCCCATCAACTTGATGATGCCGATGCGGGCGCAGTCCGCCGGGCTGCCGTTCAAGGTGTGCCAACCCGGTCGGAGGCGGCGCAGCCGTAAAGGCTTGTGCAGCGTCAGCGAGTGCGAATCCGCCGAGCGCTCCTCGTTGGGGACGAGAACCGTCACCTGGCCCAGCCGCTGCATCCCGCGGGCCAGGGGCGCCAGGCCCGGTCCGTGGATTCCGTCGTCGTTGACCACGAGTATCCTCAGGGGCATATCAATGGATCGGGTTGGCGAGCAGGGCGCCCCAGGTTTGAGACTCGGGTTCGCGGAAGCGTTCCAGGCCGATCGCCGCGCCCGCGAGGCCGGCCCGGGGTTCCTCGCGGTAAGTCCCCAGGAGCCGGTCCCACCAGGGGAGGTTGAAGCCGAAATTGCTGTTGGTCTCGTCGGCCGGCACGCTGTGGTGGACCAGATGCATGTCGGGGGTGACCACGATCCGCCTGAGCGCGGCGTCGAGACCTCGAGGCAGGCGGATATTGGAGTGGTTGAAGAGCGACGTGGCGTTGAGAAGGATCTCGAAGGCGAGCACGGAGGCCGGAGAGGCCCCCAGGGCGGCCACCAAGGCCAGCTTGAAGGCGGTGGAGAGGATGATCTCCAGCGGGTGGAAGCGGCCGCCGGTCGTGACGTCGAGCGCGACGTCGGAGTGGTGCATGCGGTGGAGCCGCCAGAGCCACGGGACGCCGTGAAACCAGACGTGCTGGAGGTAGATCGCCAAATCGAGAAGGAGGACGGCCGCGGCCGCCTCCGCGAGCGCCGGCCAATCGACGCCGTTGAACAGCCCCCAGCCGTTGTCGGCGGCCAGCGCGGCCATGCCGACCGGAAGGACGGGCAGGCAGAAACGCGCCGCGGCCGAGTTGAGGGCGATGAGGCCGAGATTGACGCCCCAGCGCGGCAGGCGCGGGGCCCTCGGGCGGCGCGGGGCGAGGGTTTCCCAGGCCGCCAGGGCCGCCAGCGCCGCCGCGAAGCTCGCCGCCCGCAGGCCCAGTTCGCCGGTCATGTTCCGAAGTAGAGGGGCGTGAGGGCCCCGCCTTGCGCGACGTTGACCACGTCCTTGGGGCTCACCCGGACATGGTAGCCCGAGCCGCGGTGGTGGCGGAACATCCCGATCGTGAAGCGGCACTGTTGGATCACGGCCTCGCCATCGCGCAGATAGGCGCACGTCCGTTGTTGGGAGTCCACGTAGGATTGTATCGCGTAGGCCCCCGGGACCGCCACGGCCCGCGCGAGCGCGGCCTCCCAGCGGGCGGGCGCGACCCGGCGGCCGATGAGAATTCCCTCGCCGCCGGAGCTCCAGGAGGGCTTGAGCACGAGTCCTTCCCGATTTTGAAACACGAATTCCGGAAGATCAACCGTCCGGCCATCGGGTCCGGTTGTCTTTCGCGCGGTCAGAACCCTCGTCCAAGGCACGTGTGCCTTTAGAAGCGCCGCTTCTGATCGTGAAAAAAGTCTCTCAAAATCCGGCGAGGTGAAGCACTCCAGTATCCCCTTCTGGTCGAAGTCGGCGGGAAAGCCGGGCGCCACGCGCCCATCGCGCCACAATTTTCGGAAGGCTTTCAGGCGCGGGTTGCGCGGGCCGCCGACGTCCTCGAAGGAGAAATCCCGATACGCGTAGGCCACGGGCATGCCCCGGAGGAATACCCTTTCCCCCCGGACCTCCAAGTCCCGGGGATCGCCGTGCTCGGCGCGCAGGCCCGCCCGCCGGAAGAACCGCGTGATCCGGGGCAGCTCGGTGAAGCCTCCGTGGGGGGGCCAGTTCTCTAAAAAGGCGAGGCCGCCCTCGCCGCCGGCCCGCCGGCGGCACTCCACCAGCCAGTCCTTGAGAAAGGAGAGCAGGTCGACGCCGGGGGTGAGGCGGTCCATTCCGGGGAGGCGTCCCAGCGCCGGGAGCATGACCCGCCGCATCAGCCCCAGGGCCACGGATTGGATGTGAAGCCCCCCGAGCATCAGGGAGTTGAGCTCGAAGAGGACGGGGCTTAAGGCCCCGTCCCGGACGGCCAGCGTGTAATCGGGCCGAAGCAGGTGCTCCCATCCCCGCGTCGGGCGGCCGTCCTCTCCGGCGAACCACGCCGAGGTCCGCCTCTCGAGGCGGATGAGGTCGCGGAATCCGCGAAAGTCGCTCCGGTAAAGCTCCGGAGCGCGCAATTGGAACCGGAACAGCGTCCGGCTGAGCCGCTCCAAGAGCGGCGCGTGGCGCCGGTTTAGGACGAGGGGGACGATCCCGACCGGGTGGTGAGTCCGCCGCTTGTAGTAGAAATGCTCCCGCCGGGCGAGGCCCCGCACGCGGCGCGCGACGCCGCGCAGAGTCCCGTGGGCCAGGGCCCGCGCGGCCTCCACGAGAGACGCCTCGGAGGGAGGCACGAGGTTCATGGGGATATCCGAGCTTATCATATTCCTCGACGGAGGGTCAGGCCGGCGTTGACACCCCCCGGCCCCTGTTGTAAGATGCGTTCCGTCGCCGTGCCGAATGGAGGGGGGATATGACGATTTCGTTGGGGGTGGCGCTCGTTCTCGCCGCCGCGGCGCCCGCGGCGGACTGAGGATCGGCTGGAAGTTCGGCTCTTAGGTCCGGGGCGGGCCCTGGCGCTGGCGGCTTGGCTCCTGCCGGCCGCGGCGTTGGGCTCGGGACCTTCCGACGGGGATATCCGCAATCTCTCGGACCTGGTGCTCAATCTGCGCCTGGCGGAGGCGCAGGCCGCGGCCCGCGCGCTCGAAGAGCGCCACCCGGAGCATCCGGCCGGGCCGTTCTTCCAGGGGATCGCGGTCTATCAGAGGCTTCTCTTCGAGGAGCCCCGGCGTCCGCAGACGGTGCGGGAGTTCGAGGCGCACAACGCGAGGGCCGTGACATCCGCCAAGGCCATGCTCGCCACCGCGCCGGCCTGGGGGCATTACTATCTCGCGGCGGCGCACGGCTTCCAGGCGCGGGTTCTGGCCTTGGGGGGACGCCTGCGGGAGGCGATCCCCCACGTCCGCGATTCGGTCGCCCACGTGCGCAAGTCCGTGGAGTCCGGCCCGGGACTCGAGGACGTCTACCTGGGCCTGGGGATGTACTACTACCTTCTCTCGCGAGTCCCGCCGACCTTGAAGCCGTTCGCCTATTTGGTCACAGGCCTGTGGGGCAACCGTTCGCTCGGGCTGTCCCACATCCGGCGCGCGGCCGAGAAAGGCACAGCCGCCCGTTGGGAGGCCCGCTGGGTGCTGGCGGCGATCCTGCTCCTGGATTGGGAACGGGGCTGGGCCGAGGGCGGGGCCCTGCTGGCGGAGCTTGAGGCGCGCTACCCGCGCAATCCGGCATTCCGCCTGGGCCGCGGGTATGCGGCCGAGAAGCAAGGGGCCTGGTCCGAGGCGATCGCCCTTTATGATCCGAAGGCCCCCGGGACCGCGGCCTGGGACCCGCTGGTGCGCGACCGCGCCCTGGCGGCGTGCCGCTACCGGCGCGCGGAATCCTACCTCCTCTCGGGCCGGCCGAAGGAGGCGCGCGAATATCTCGCGGACCTCGACAAGGGGCCGCTCCCGGCTAGCCTCAAGGACTGGGTTATTCTCCGCAAGGCCAACGCCCTCGACGCGGAGGGCCGCCGGGAGGAGGCGCGGGAATTGTACCGGCCCATTTCCAAGCCCCGGGCCCAGCGCGCGGCGAAGAAGTTCCTGGCCGAGCCTTATCCCAAGGGATCCCGCGATATCGCGCCGTTCCAGTGGCCGATCACGGACGTTGCCCGTTAAGGGCCTTTCCGGCGGCGGGCCGGCTTCTGGGCCCATTGACCCCGTCGGCAATGGGCCCAAGGAGCCTGGAAAAAGGTCCGCGCATGTCGCAATATTGATAGCGCCGGGCGCGTTTGACCCGGCACGGAGGTCGAATGCAGCGATTTCACGGAGCCGTCCAGCGCGTCGCGGGCCTGTTCGTCGTGGTCTCTTTGGCCGCCATGTCCGTGGCCAATTCCGCCGGGCTCTACGCCGGCGAGACCAGCTGCTCGATCTGCATCCCATAGGAATGTCCTCGGAACAAAACCAGGGAACTTCGCGCGCCTCCCGCTATTTCCTCCTGGCCGCCATCCTCCTCGCCGTCGCCTGGCTCACGAGCCGACGCGATGCGGCGCGGATGGAAACCACGGCGCTGACGGCATCCTCGTCCGTGGCGATGCCCGATGCCGCGCCCGGCGGGGCCGACGGCCTCGGCGGCGGCGCGGCAGGCCTATCCAACGATCTTGACCCGGGTTCCGCCGATCCTTCCGGCCGCGACGGCCGGCCGCGGGCCGGGTCGCGTCCCGCGGGCTTCGGGGCCGGGGCGTCGGAAGGCGCGGCGAGCCGCGCGTCCGCGGCGGGCTCCGGCGATTCCGCGATGTCGCCGACCGCGCGCTATCTGGGGGCCGCGGGATCGGGCGGGTCATCCGGCTCGTCGGCTTCCAGCTTTGACGGGGGGGGCGGCGCCTCCCGGGCGTCGGCGGACCGCTTCGTTCGAATGAAGGGCGAGTCCGGCGGACTCGTTCCAGCGGGCGCGGAGCCCGCCTCCCGAGTCGCCGCCGCCGGCCCGGGCGCCGCGGCCAACCCGGGGGCCAAGAACCTCAAGAACGACACGGTGCGGCGCGAGGAGCCCAAGATCCAGCAGGTCTGGCTCAAGTACTGGCACCAGCACCCGGTGGTGCGCCAATACGAAAAGGACTGGTTCGCCAACAAGGACCTCGCCTCCCTCACCGAGGGATATATTCAGAAACACGATCCCATCGCCTTCATGTACGGCCTGGCCTCTTCCGCGAGCTTCCGGGACCTGGCGTCCCAGTACATGCGCGAGCCCGTCATGCTCGCTTTGATGCGCGACGCGATCCTGGCCGCCTCTTACGGGGCCATCGCCGAGGCGTCCGGCGTGCTTACCGGGCACTCCAAGCTGAGCGGCTTTGTCATGGACGTCGACAAGAAAGTCCGCACCGCGAGCGACGACACGTTCTCTCCGGTGGATGAGGCCCTGCCTTCCGCGACGCCGGAGAACACCAAGATGCGCCTTCCCGCCAAGCTCAACTTCGAGAAGGGCCTGCGGCCGATCAAGTCGTCGTAGGGGTCGAAATCCCGGCCTATTCGCGCCTTTTTCAGGGTTATACTTTTCTGTAATCAGAGGAATATCCTATATTTGATAATATGACTGAGCAATGCCGAGAACTTTTGAGTATCAATTCGATTGGGATCCGGTTAAGGCGAGTCATAATGCTCGTAAACACCGAGGGATCATTTTTGAGCGGGCCGCCTCCGTGTTCCGAGACCCGAACGCGCTTTCCATATTCGATGCGGCTCACAGCGGCGTAGAGGAACGATGGATCACGATAGGACTAGATGGATCGGGCGCTCTTCTGGTGGTTTGCCACACCTATCAGGGAACCGGCAATATGAGCGCAAGAATACGGATTTTTTCCGCTCGGAAGGCCACGCGCAAAGAAATGAGTCAGTACGGGGATCGATAAAAATATGAAAAAGGAATATGATTTTTCAAGAGGGGTTAGAGGCAAGTTCTACCATAAGACGGCTGTATTGCGATTGCCGATTTATCTCGACCAGAAACTGCAGCTCCACATCGAAAAGATCGCCAAGCGGCGAAAACAGGCATTCGGGACGACCGTCAATCATCTCCTCGCGAAAGAAGTCGAGCTTCTCCAGCAATTCGCTTGATGGATGACGAGCTGCGCATGAAGGGTTTCATTCCGCGAGCGGCAGCGAGCGTACTGAGGCCGCGCAGGCGCGCCTCGACGACGTCGAGGTCGTGGCCCTGGCGACGCTGAAGCCGGTCATGCACGAGGACAGCGCCCTCATCATCGCGGCCTTCCTCGGCGCGACGCGGCTCATCGACAACCACCGGCTCGGGGATCCGTTCCCGGCGCCCTGAGGGGGCCCCCCACATGCTGCGGCGGCTCATCGCCTGGCTCATGCCTTCGCCGGTCCCGTGCCCCCGCTGTGGTGCCGCGCTGAAGAGCGACCTCGAGGGCAGCCTTCGCATCAACCCGGAGCGCGGCCCCGACGGGATGCCGCTGGATGGCGCACCCCTCTGGAGCGAGGGGTTCCGCTGCACCGCGTGCGGCGCTCGCCTGGCCTTGGTCCACAGGTCTCGCGCGGCGTCCACGTGGGACGACATCTCGACGCAGCCCTGGCGGACGATCGGTCCGGCGCCCTGAATCGAATGAAGTGTCTCTTGAACCGCACGCAGGAACGGCATGTTCAGAGGCTTCGCGGGCCCACTCCTCAAGTGGCGCTTGATCGCGGCTAAAAGCTCGATTCGGAGCTTCCAACTCGGCTGCATTGGGCTATTCGCCGTTTTTGCCGCCGGCCCATTGACGTGGTGCCGCAAAGGCAAGGTATGGCCAGCGCCTGCGGCGATCTCTCTCGGGTTTGTGGAAGATAAGAGTCGGGGATTACGGGGTGGTCTATGAACTTCGGGCGCGCGGGGTCACGGTGTGGACCATCTGCCATCGGAAGGAAGTCTACGAAGAGGCGCAAAAACGGTGGACTCACTGAGTAAACCGGCCTCGCCGCCACGTCCGATGAGGAGATTCCTCAAGCAGGATCTCGCCGGGATGGACCGGCTGTCTGTTCTTTGGAATCATAGGAACCTCCTTTTAATGGTAGTCCGTAATTTCAACTGGATCGCGTCCCTCATCGTGCCGCATGACTTGCCGCTCCTATCTTCCGACCGCCGCTTCGCGCTCATCCCGCAGATCCTGCTGACTTAGGCCGTCGGAGCAGGGTCACGGCAAGGAAGGCCAGGGCGCCGGTCATGCTGACGGCGGCGTCCCACTGGCCCATGGTCAACAACCCTTCCACGCGGCCGGAATCCAGCACGCGCAAGGGGTCGGTCACGAATCGGACCAGGGCGTAACCCGCGACGTAGAGCCAGAACACCGCCCCCGCTTTGAGCTTGCCGGGATAAGTCCATTTTTTTAGGACCGCGTGCAGGATGACGCCGAGGAGGAGATTGCCCAGCATCTCGTAGAGTTGGGTGGGATTGACCGGGTTGCCCTGCATGGCCCGGGGGACGCCGCTGGAGGGGTGGGCCGGAAAAACCACGGCCCATGGCAGGTCGGCCGCCCGGCCGAAGCAGCAGCCCGCGAGAAAGCAGCCGAAGCGTCCCGGGACGTGGGAGAAGGCCATGCCGACCCCGAAGACGTCGGCGAGGGAGGCGGCGTCCTTGCGCGCGACCCGGCAGTAGACGTAGCCGAAGAGGACTCCGGTCCAGAAGCCGTGGTAGAATGAGAAGCCGCCCCGCAGGCGAACCAGGTTCCAGAGGACCTCGCCGGCGTCGAAGCTCGAGTAGGCGATCAGGGATCCGACCCGCCCGCCGATGAGGGCTCCGACGATGATGCTCAGGATGAGGTTCCAGAGCTCCTCGCCGGTGACCGGCAGGCGCGCGCGCTGGGAGCGGACGTAGAGTATGCCGACGGCGTAGCTCAGCGTGACGAAGATGCCGTAAGCCATGAGGTGGAAATTGCCGAGAGAAAGCAGTACGGGCTTCATGCCCAAAAGTCTATCATAATGGCCCCGGACACCCGGGGGGGTCCCTTGGGGAGCGTCTCCGACACCGCGCTTTGGGTCGCGGCGATCCGGGCCCTGGAGAGCGAGCGGACGGGCGCGCTATTTCACGACCCGCTGGCCCGGGAACTGGCGGCCCCTCGCGGCTTTGACATCCTTTCCCGCATGCCCCACCGGGAGCACGTCTCCTGGGCCGTGGCGGTGCGCACCCGTGTGCTCGACGAGCTGGTGCTGGAGGCCGTGCGGGACGGAGCGGATCTCATCCTGAATCTCGCCGCGGGCCTCGACACCCGGCCTTACCGCCTCGAGTTGCCCGCGGGGCTCCTCTGGGTCGAGGCGGACATGCCCGGCGTCATCGCGCGCAAGGAGGGGGTGTTGGGCGGTCGGCGGCCGAACTGCAGGCTGAACCGCATTTCAATCGACCTCTCGGGAGCCTCCGGGCGGCGAGAGTGGCTCCGGGAGGCCGTCGCCGGTTCCCGCCGCGGGCTCGTCCTAACCGAGGGATTTCTGGTCTATTTAGAGCCCGCGGGCGTCGAATCCCTGGCCCGGGATTTGGCGGAGGTCTCGGAACTCTGGGCATGGGCGCTCGACTGCGCTTCCTGGGAGACGGTGCGGCGGACGCGGCAGGTCTGGGGAGACCAACTCAACGCGGGCTCGGCCCCCATGCGCTTCGGCGTGGACGATCCCTCCTGGTTCGGACCGCTGGGCTGGCGGACGGCCCGGGTGAGGCCGCTGGTGGAGGAATCCCTGCGCCTGCGCCGCGAGCGCTGGCGGCGCTGGCTGGGACAGGCGGGCTGGGCCTTGATGACGGAGGAGAAGCGGACGGCGATGCGCGCGATGAACGGCTTCCTGCTTCTGGAACGGTCCGGCTAATCGGGGAGGAAGAGCTTGGAGCCGAAGTAGCCGGCGGCCGCGCCGAGGACGAGGCCCACGATCGCGCCGATCGGGCCGAACAGCAGACCGATGCCGCCGAAGAGCAGGCCGCCGCCGACCGCGGCCCATTTGCGCACCTTGGCCCCTCCGCCGGTGCCCGAGTCCATGCCGGCCAATTCCGCCTCATCCGAAGCCGTTGCGCCGAAGGCGGGAGGCGGGACCACGCTTCCGGTTTTCTCGGGCGACTTTCCCGTGGAGGGCTGGAGCGTCAAATTGGGCTTGTCCTGCATCGGATCGGCCGCCGGGGCCGGGTCGGCGGGAGGCAAGTCGTCGCCGGGGGCTTTGCCGCCCGGAGGCGGGACTACGGCGACGGGGGGCTTGGGCTTCTCTCCGTCAAAGCCCGGGCCCGAACCGCCCTTGACGTCCTCGGGAGTCGGCAGACCCTTCGCCTTGTCCGCCAATTCCTTGGCTCGGCGGGCCTGCTCGAGGGCCTTCTCGCGCTCTTGCGAGGCCTTGGCCAGGCGGGCGTATTCGCCGGGAGCGGCTTTCGCCGCGTCGGTGGCCAAATATTCCTGGGCCTTGGCCTTGATCTGATCGCGGGCCATGGAAATCACGGATTGGGCCTTGGACGCGTCGCCCTTGGCCGCCTTGTCGTTGGCGTCCTTGATCATGCCGATCATCAGGTCTTTTTTCCAGCCCGCCGCCATGGTCCGCATGAATTGCATGATCGCCGCCCACTCACCGGGCTCGACCATCTCCTTGATGGAGCGGGCCGCGGTGTTGGTGGCGGGGGCGCGTCCCACGTAGGCGCCGGCGTAAGAGACGAGCGCCGCCCTCCATTTGACCGCGGCCTCCTTGATGGCCTGCGGGTTGCCGGCGGCCGCGGCCGCGTCGGCTTGAAAAACGCCGGCCTGGGCCGGATCGGCGAGGACCGCCGCGAGTATCTGCTGCTCGTCGACGCTGAACTGGGAGAGGACCGCGGTCTGCGGGTCCTGGGCGCGGAGGGAGGGCGGCAAGAGCGTCAGCGCGGCGAGGGCGGCCGCCAGTCTCATACCGCAAGTGTAGCCGGACAGGGGAGGGGCTCAGGAGGGGCTTTGGACCCAGTCGGGTGCGGGTATTGGTCCCAGGGGGGGGCTAGGCCAACGGGGGCCAGGATTGTAAAATGAAGGGATAGGAACGGCAACAACAACGGCGGTATGGCTTGGGAGCGGGGTCCTGCTGTTGGCGGGCCTGGTTGGGACTGCGCTGCCGGGGCTTCCAGGCCCGCTGCTGATATTCGCCGCGGCCCTGGGCCACAAACTCCTGCTGCCCGGCACCCTGTCCTGGTGGAGCGTGGCCGCGGCGGGCCTGCTTCCGGTGCTGGACCTCGGGGTCTCGCTGGCCGGAACCGCGGTCGGCGCGCGCTGGGGCGGCGTGGGACGCGCGGGGCTGGTCGGGGCGGTCATTGGCTTTCTGATCGGGCTGACGTTGGGTCCGGTGGGGGCCCTCCTCGGATCATTGGCCGGCGCCGCGCTGGCGGAGTGGAAGGCGGCCGGGCGCTCGCCCCGGGACGCCCTGCGGGCCGCGTTGGGGCTCTTCCTTGGGTTCGGCGGCTCCCTTGTCGCCCGGGTCGCGCTGGCCTTGGCGGTCTGCGCCTTGCTTGTCGCCGACTGCTTTCTCTTGTAGCAGGCTGGAGACGTCTAGAGTCGGTCGAGAGCGATTTCAGCCGTGAAGGATGTGTTTGCCTGCGGCGCGGGCTTGGAGTAGAAAACAAGCTCCCGCCCTTCCAGCCGCATCCCATGCAGGGTGCCGTTGACCGACACGAACCACTGGATCTCCCGCATCTCATCGAGCGTGCGGTACGTTATCCACATCCGGCCGCCCCGGTCGCGGCGGATCAGGCAGATCGAGGCCGGCACCGGGCCCGCCTCGTGGACCACGGCGTACTCGACGATATTCCCCATGAGGACGTGGATGGCCGCGTTGTAGACTCCCGAGATGAGCTGGGGCACGGAGACCACGGTGTGCGTCGTCCGGGGATCGAGGGCGGGATGCAGGCGCAGCATGCCGCTCTCGTAGATGGCGCGGTAGGATTCATTGGGCAGCTCGATGTCGTTCCACTCGGCGAGAGAGTCCACCGCCCGGGCTTCCACCGCGCCGGCCTGCCGGAACTTCGCCCACAAGTTCGCCTTGGGATCGAAACCCACCGAGAGCTCGACGGCGTGGCGGCCCACGGCATGCGCCTCATAGGCGCGGTCCTGGTCGCGGACGATCTCATCGAGGGACACGCGCAGGATGGGTTTGGCAACGGTGCGGCGCCCGGGGGCGCCGGTCGGCGAAGTGACGGAAACGGGCTGAAGGCCGGTCAGACCGGCGGCCAAGGCGACGGCGGCAAGGGCTTTGTCGAGGAGCATGGGGATATTATAGCTCAACGGCCCGGAAGAATGACTTGCCTGCGGCCGCGAGCAGGACCGCGGCCAGCCCCAGGCGCAGCGCCCGCAGGCTCAGCTTCCGGGCTCCCAAAAAGGAACCGACCAAGGAGCCGACCGCCGCGGCCAGCACCGGCGCGGCCTCCAGACCCGCGAGGCCGTGCCCGCGCCAATGTCCGAGTAGTCCGGCGGCCGAATTGACCCAGATGAAGGCGGCCGAGACCGCGGCCGTGCGGCGGGCGTCGGCCCAGCCGGCCAGGATCATGAGCGGGCTGAGGAAAATGCCCCCACCCACCCCCACGATTCCCGAAAGGGCGCCGATCAGGCCGCCGAGCCCCAACGCCGCGGGCCAGGGCGGCGGACGCGAGGGCGCTTCGGGCGACTGTTCCGGAGCGGGCGCCCCCAACCGCCAGGCCGCGAAGGCCAGGGCCGCGGCGAGCAGGAGTCCGTAGCTGCGCGGCGAGACCTTGACCGTGGCGCCAAGGTAGGCGGCGGGCACGGATGCGGCCGCGAAGGGCCAGAGCAGCCTCCGTTCGAAATGGCCGGCGGCTCGGAAATTAAGGAAGGCGACGGCCGCGACGATCAGGTTGAGGAACAGCGCCTGCGCACGGCTCTCCATGGGCGGGCAGCCGGCCCAATGCAGCACCGCCAGGTAGCCGGAGGCCCCGCCGTGCCCGACGAGCGAGTACAATGCCGCGATGACTCCCAGGAAGGAGGCCACGGCCGGCGAGGAGCAGGTCATGCCGCGGCGGGCCTGAGGCGGATCGGGGGGCTTGACATGGTCGTGTCGATTTTATCCAGGAATATGCTATAATATCATTGTAAGTCTGAAGCGAGTGCCGACGTTCAACATGCGACGCAACGAACCGCGCATCCGAGAGGGTGGGCGGTTTTCTATTCGCGGCGCGGGCCACGAGCCTTCAAAACTAACACTTACGAGTTAGCACCATCGAGACACAATGAAAGGAACAGTGAAGTGGTTCAACGACCAGAAGGGTTATGGTTTCATCACGCCTGAGGACGGCACGCCGGACGTGTTCGTTCATCACTCGGCGATCGCCATGGACGGTTTCAAATCCCTGGCCGAGAACCAGCAGGTTGAGTTCGAAGTGACCCGGTCGGACAAGGGTCCCCGGGCCGCCAACGTTCGGCCCCTGAGCCCGGCTCGCTAAGCCGGACCTGCCGGAACGAGGGCCTGCGTTTCCCGCGGCGCGGGGACGCAGGCCCTATCAATTGATGCGTCCCGCCGGCGCCTCGGCCGGGTGAAGGCGGAGTTGGAACCCCCCGATGGCCAGGAACACTTCCCTGAGAAAGAGCATCAAGGCCCCGGTGTAAGCGAAGAGCGCCGCGATGAAGAGGACGGCGACCGCGGCCGCGGCGTTGAAGCGCAGCATTTCGGTCAAGAAGGCGACCGTCATGAGGATGCAGACCAGGATCGCGGCCGAGACGCCCAGGGAAAGGGCCCGGTAGATAAGGCGGGCGCGTCTTTCCAGCAAGAGCAGTTCCTTGCGCCGGGCTTCCTTGTCGCCGGTGGGACGGGTTTCCAGCGTTCGTCCGCGGTCCACGATCCGCGCCAGGCGCCCGGCAAGGACCATCAGGGTCGTCGCTACGGTGGTCAGCAGGAATATCGGCGCGACCGCCAAGGAGATGAGGCGCGCGACGCTCTCGAGATCGCCCGTCAATCTTCCCAGCATGGGGGGATTGTAGCAACTTGTCCAGCCGCGCGCCCGCCGATCCGGTCCCCCATTTTCGTTGACTTATCCCGGCGTCCCGTGGTAGCATCCCTCCGTGCCAAAGGCGGATTCCCGGCGCCGGTGCGTGGGCCAGGTATGGATCGTTCTCATGATGGCGGCCGGCCTCTGCGGGCGGGCGGGCGCCGCCGAGACCGCCGTGCGGCCCTCCACCGCGGCGGCCGCCGGGCCGCCCTCCGAGGGTTCGGCCTTCGACGATTTTCAAGCGATCGGCCTGCGCGGGGGCGCTGTTTTTCCCTTCGGCGGCCTGCGGGGCACGGCGGGCAGCGTCGTGGCCTTCGATTACGTCCACCAGCTTTCAGCCCGGTTCGGGCTGGGCGTCTCGGTCGATTCCATGAAGTTCGCCTTCGATCCAACGGTGCGTTCCCCGTCATCTTCGACCGGTGTCGCGCGCCGGGATGTCTCCGCCCTGATCACGTTGAGGTATGCGCCGATACGCTGGAAGTTGGCGAGTCCGGTGCTCCTCGGCGGCGTGGGGATGCATTATTGGGATACGGCTCATGGGCATACCTTGACCGAACGTCTCGATCAGCTCGACCCGAAGCGGAAGCACCGCAGCTTCGGCTGGAAGCCGACCGCCATGGTCGGCACGGGCCTGTTCGGGCGTTACTTCGATTTCTTGGTTTGGGACGTCACCCTGCGGTATCATTACCTCCCCGAACCCAAGGAATTCAGAGTCTCCGCGGGCTCCGGCCCCGGGCAGGCCTTGGCGATCGGCGCGATGGTGGGCTTTGAAATCTGACCTGACCGGGCTCCTCCCCTACGGCGGCACCAGCTACATCCACGAAGACATGGGCTCGACGTGGGAATGCCAGGGGATGACGTACCGGTTTCGACTTCCCTTGGCCGAAGTGGAACTTAAGTTCTGGGACGATGAGGCGGAGCTTTGCGAGACGGCCCACAGGCGGCTCGCGGGCGATGCCGGCGCCTGACGCCCTGAGCGGCCTGCTGTCCGCCGCCCTGGAACGCCGCGCCGGCCTGCTGAGCCGGCTTCATGCCGAACGGACCGACGCCTATCGGCTCTTCCATGGCACCGCGGAAGGCCGGCCGGGGCTGACGGTGGACCGCTATGGCGACTTGCTGCTGGCGCAGAGCTTCCACAGCCCCCTGCCGCCCCCGCACCTGGCGGCGCTGGAGGCCTTTTATGCCGAGGCCCTCCCGGGCCTGACAGCGGTCTACAACGACCGCAGTCGGCCCAATTCACGCATCGCCAACCGGCTTTCGCCCGCGCTCTTGGCGGCCGCGACGGCGCCGCGCCAGGCACGTGAGCTGGGCGTGACGTACCGCATCGTGGGGCGGCACTCCGGCCAGGACCCGTGGCTGTTCCTTGATCTGCGCGCCGCCCGCCGCCGCGTGATGCGGGAGGCGGCGGGCAAGTCGCTGCTCAACGTCTTCGCCTATACCTGCGGCGTCGGCGTGGCCGCCGCCAAGGCCGGCGCCAGTTCCGTGGTGAATGTGGATTTCGCGCGGTCCTGCCTCGCGGTCGGAGAGGAGAATGCCAGCCTCAACGACCTGCCCATTCCGATGGACTTCCTGCACGGCGACGCCTTCCCCGTCCTTCGGCAGTTCGCCGGGCTGGGTCAGCCTCGGATCGTGCGCGGCAGGCGCCTGCCTCCGTTTCCGAGGCTGGAGCGGCGCCGGTTCGATGTGGTGTTCCTCGACCCGCCCCGCTACGCCAAGAGCCCCTTCGGCGTGGTGGACGCCATCAACGACTATCCGTCGGTGTTCAAGCCCGCCCTGCTCTGCGCCGCCGAGGGCGGCACGATGATTTGCTGCAACAACGCGGCGGCGGCCGGGCGGGAGGCTTGGCTGTCGATCATGGAGCGCAGCGCGCGCAAAGCCGGCCGCTTCATCCGCGAGGCGGAGTGGGTCTTGCCGGAGAGCGACTTTCCCAGTCCCGACGGCCGGCCGCCCCTGAAGATCGTCCTGCTGAGGGTCTAGGAACGCGGCTGCGTCTTCGGGCCGTGGCGGCGGGCCGGCTGCCGCGCCTCGTCCGCGGCGGTGGAGCTCCTGCTCCCGAACCGGTATATGGTGACTTGTTTCTGGTGCTGAAGCTGGGCGTAGAGCTCGCAGAGGAGGTTTCCGAGGCCGTCCCAGCGTCCCAGTTCCGGCTCGGTCGCGGTCGCGGAGAGACGATTGACCATCCGGATATGGTCTTGAATATCCGGAAGACCCACGATGATGCGCGGGTGCGGCGATTGGGACTTGTGTACGCTTGCCATGTCTGTCTCCTGACGCTTGCCAACCGCGCGGTCGTCGGACGGCCGCTGATTCGGACTGTCCTCAGTATACCAGTTTGCGGCGGCGTGGGGGGAATCTCGTCAGCCGCTTTTCAGACCGGCTACCGGGTCATCCTTGACCCGTGGATGGGCGCATCATTGAAAAAGTCCGGCGTTTATTTCGTTTTAGGGATGCCTGTTTGGGGGCCGTACTCCGGCATTCTCAGGATGGGGCGTAGACCCCCGCCAAGCGGTGGGGATTGATGCGCGCCAACTCCGGCACCTTGAATTCCTTGGCCAGTTTCACGATGAGCTTGAGTTGGATTCTTTTCGGGTCGAGGATCTCGACGCCCATGAGCTGCCCGTCCTTGCCGATGTCGGCATAAAGACCGGGGGCTTCCTCCTTGGTCCTCTCGACGCGTCCTTGGCGAATCTTGATGTAGGCGGCACGAGCGGCGGGGTCATAGCTGATGAGCAAGTCCCTCATCCCCTCAAAGTCAAATCTAATCATCTTACCTCTCTAATCGTCCCAATAAGTCGTAATGACGAAGTACCGGGTCGGATTCTTGTTGAAGACGACGAACAGCGTCTTGCTCCGGCATCTGGCGGAAATCTTGGTCTTACCGGGGCCTTCCGGCTTCTTCGAGATGTAGGGACCCTCCAACGCCTGTCGTACATACTCCCGGGTGATGCCTCGTTGCTCCATCCGTTCGAGAGCATGGCGGCTGTACGCGACTCGTCTCAATCAGCGGGCGGGCGGGTTCCAACTTCAAATCGGCCGCCTGCTTCGTATTATAGCCCCCGTTTCGGTCGATGTCAACGGGCCTGGGCGGTTCAAGGGTCCGGCCGGAGAGCAGTCTCTTCCCGGTCCGGAATCGACTTTCGACAACAAAGAACCGGAGACGTTTGGCTGCGCCTCCGCGATGTGCGGGAGTTCAAATCCCACCGTGCCCTCCCAGAGTGGTCGGGAGTAATACCACCAAGTCTCCGTGAGGTTATTGGAATTGGCGCTTAACGAGCCTTCAGACTGAACCGCGCCTCAACGCCGGAGATGAGTCGGCCCAGCAACCGCGACCGCAGCCGGCTCTTGGGCCAGATCGCGGTGATCACGGAAGGCGCGCGCCAATCATTGGGGACAAAGCAGGCCAGCGACGGCCTACAGGCCCGTGCGATCCAGTCCGGCATGAGGCTCCAAGCCTCCGAGCCTGCCACCTGTGCGGCGGCTACATCGTAGCTGTCGAATAACAGCGTCGCGCGCGGGTTCAACCCGTACTTCGCGAACATCGGGTGCGACTCGCAATTGTCGATGCCTTGAAACGCCTTAGGCAGCGCCGCCGGGTAGGCCGACAGGGCGCGAACTCTTTGTGCGGGGAGAACCTTCAAGACGGGGTGGTTCTTGCGCACGACGATCGCCATCACGCCTTCGTGGATGGCCTTGGTCTCGAATGCCGGATGGGGCTGCGGGCTGAGGCACAGGCCGAAGTCGAACGCGCCGGACGCCACGTCGCTGGCCACCTGGGCCGAGCGCAGCGTGTAGAGCTCGGCGGTCAGCCGGGGGTTGCCGCGCTGAAGTCCAGCCCACGCCGGGGCCAGGACCTCCGCGCAGAGCACGTGGGTGGCGGCAAGCTTGTAGTGGCCGCGCAGGTCGACATCGTCGGAGGCGAGGTCTTCGCGCACGGCTTCGATGTCGCGCAATAGCCGCTCGGCGCGCTCCATGAGCAGTTTGCCGTGGGAAGTCAAGAATATGCGCTTGCCGCGTTTCAAGAACAGCTCGCGGCCGAGTTCCTCCTCTAGTGCCGCGATGCTATGGCTGACCGCGCTCGCGCTGATCGGGATCGCGCGGGCCGCCTTGCCGATGTGCTGGTGCCGCGCGGCTTCCAGAAAGTAGCGCAGTTGGTCTGGTTTCATCGTTCTTAAATATAGATCAATATACGTTAAATCAAATCATTTTACATTTTATTATCAGATCGCTACAATACCAGCCATGAATACAACCGAGACCTTGCAGTCCCTCGTGACCCTCAACAACGGCGTAAAGATGCCGGCCTTGGGTTTAGGGGTCTATCAGTCGGAACCCGGCGACGAGACGCAGAACGCGATCCTTTGGGCGCTGGAGGCCGGCTACCGCCATATCGACACGGCCAAACGTTACGACAACGAGACCGACGTGGGCCAGGCGTTCAAACGCGGCGGCCTGCCACGCCAGGAGATCTTCGTGACGACAAAGCTCTGGAACGACGACCAGGGCTACGACCGGACGCTCGCGGCCTTCGATGCGAGCCTCAAGCGCCTGGATCTCGACTTCGTCGACCTCTATCTCGTCCATTGGCCTGTGCCCGGCAAGCGCCTCGATACGTGGAAGGCGATGACGCGGATATTGAAGGAGGGCCGCGCGCGCGCGATCGGCGTCAGCAACTATCTCGAGCGGCACCTCAAGGAGCTGTTCGACCATTCGGATGTCGTGCCCGCAGTTAACCAGATCGAGTTCGGCCCGTCCCCTTCTCAGCAGGCCTTGCTGGACTTCTGCCGCCGCCCCGGCGTGCAATTGGAGGCCTCTGGGCCG
>CAYJXJ010000064.1:0-22619 GCA_964374095.1 uncultured Elusimicrobia bacterium | reverse complement strand
GGCCCGCTAAATGATCAAGTTTCAATCCACTCCCGGCCTCGCGGCCGGGAGAAACATGCGGCCGATCTGGCCATTCGGGCGCGCGGGTTGTTTCAATCCACTCCCGGCCTCGCGGCCGGGAGAAACGGATTTTGCCCTCGGGAGGCCCGCTAAATGATCAAGTTTCAATCCACTCCCGGCCTCGCGGCCGGGAGAAACCAACTCTATCGGCTGAGCCATCGCACCTGCCGGTTTCAATCCACTCCCGGCCTCGCGGCCGGGAGAAACTACCAAATCCGCAGTGACAAATCATAAATTAGATGTTTCAATCCACTCCCGGCCTCGCGGCCGGGAGAAACGATGCGCCGTTGTTCGGCAATGCGCCGGTGCCTGTTTCAATCCACTCCCGGCCTCGCGGCCGGGAGAAACCTGCCTGGGCGGGGCGGTGGGCTGCATCGAGACGTTTCAATCCACTCCCGGCCTCGCGGCCGGGAGAAACCTTGTCCGTCTGCGAGTGCCGAGGATGAGGCCGAGTTTCAATCCACTCCCGGCCTCGCGGCCGGGAGAAACTGCGTACTACAATCCAGCAACAAATCCCTGATACCTTTGCCTGCATTGCGCCAACCTGCAACTTTCCCGCTTGCCGACCATCGTTGCCTCGCACCACCAACCAGAAATAATCCATGCAAAACCTGAAAATATCGACAAGCGCATATCCCTTCCTAAACGACCCGTTGCTCCAGGTTCGCGCCAAGCCTCCATATCAAGCTATCAACGGCCCTTCTAAATCGATGGGCTTTCCCAAGCCATGATGCTCCGTCTTTTTCTGCGCGGATTCATCGATAAAATAAAACCTCAAACTATCCTCTTCCACCTTCATTTCGCCAAGAATCTGATGCTTAAGCTTGACCCATTGCACATCGCCGACTTTGCACTCAAAGATAGACTTCTGAACCCGCAGGCCGAAATCCTTGCAGGCACGGGCGATCCGCCGCAGCCTGCGCCGACCGGGAGCCTTTTCCGTATTGACATCATAAGCGACGACCACAAGCATGGGCTCCCCCTATTTTAACACACACGGCGGGTAATCCGGAATATCGCCGCGGATGTGCCGGGCCAGCAGCTTCGCCTGCAAATACGGCAACAGCCCCATGCGCGCCTTCTGTTCAAGCAGAGGATGCGTCACCTCCTCCTGCTTGCGCTGCTGGTAGGCCGACACGACCGCTTTGCGGGTCGCCTGATCCATTTCAACAGCCCCGCCTTCGCGCTTCTTGAAACCGGCCGGCTGGACCTCCTTCCGGTTGATGAGCGCCAAAACCAGCCGGTCCGCCGCGAGCGGCCTGAATTCTTCCATCAAGTCCAAGGCCAAAGAAGGCCTGCCTGGACGGTCCGTGTGCAGGAAACCAACGCTCGGATCGAGCCCCGCCGCCGCCAGGGCGGAGACGCAGTCGTGCAGGAGCAAAGCGTAGACGAAGGACAAAAGCGCATTGGCCGGGTCAAGGGGCGGACGCCGGTTTCTGTCCGTGATCTTGAATTCCGAACGTTGCTGGCGCATGAGGCTGTTGAATACCCCGAAATAAAGCCGGGCTCCTTCGCCCTCATAGCCGCGGATCGAATCGACGTCGGCCGCCGATTCCAATTTTCGAATCGAGACCCCAAGTCCGTCGGCCGCGGCGGCCAGGGCCGCGGCGTCTTGGGCCTCGGCCTGGCGGGCGCCGCGCAGCAGAAGCCCGCGCGCGTTTTGGAGCTTGCCGGCCACGACGCAGCGGGCGATGCGGGCGCACTCCTCCGGACGGTCGGCCTTGCGGAACTGCTCTCTCCGCAGAAGGACGTTGCCGGACTGCGGCGCGTCCACCCGGGCGACCAGGCGGCCGGACTCCGACAAGAAGGTGAGCGTCGCGCCGTTCTCGGCGCAGAGCTGCATGGCGCCGGGGCTGACCATTATGGAGCCGAACACCGCCACCGAGTCGATGTGATGGATGGGAACGCTCAAGCGGACTTCGCGCTCGATTTTCACCTGGAGCGTCAGATGCTCACGGTGCAGGTAGGCCCCCTGGGTCATCACGTACAGCGTATTTTGATGTATTTCCATGCAGAATCTCGACTCCAAGTTGACCTTGACTTTCCGGGCGGTTCAGTTATAATAGGAACAGACCGATACGGCCACCCACGCAGTCCCAAAGAAACGGAAACGCTCTCTCGCCGCCCTGCGAAATAAGCGCTGGCAGCGCTTGGTTACGATGTCCGATGCGAACCTCAAGAAATAAATGAAAAAAAACCTGCACCTATTTCAACGCGATTCCGGCTCCCAAACCCGAAGGCTTCCATCATCGGAATTCCGGACCTTGACTTTCTCTCTAACTCGGTTATAATTTAGCTATGGCTATCCACGTTGCGGCCAAGAAACCGAAAAAGTCGCTCGCCGCCTTGCGTAAAAAACACGAAGAAGACCTGCTCTCCATGTCCGACAAAGAGCTGGCGGCGTCAATGAACGCCACTCTGGACCGCCTAGCGAAAATCCTCAAGAAGCGATCCTAAGGTTTTCCAAAGGGAAGCGCCTTATCGGCGGCCTCCAATTCCACCGCCAAATCGAGCCTCTCGCGCCAGACGCTCTCATAAACGCGCAGCCATAGCGCAGGATGCAGGAGACGGAGGTCGTCCAGGTCCCGCAGAAACGTATTCCGGGCCGCATCATCGTCCCCGTCCAGGCATTCCACGCATTCGACGCTGAACCGGACGACGGCTGCGTCAAAATCGGCGAACTTGTCGGGAAAATCTTCGCGGCTCCGTTTTATCGCTCGAATTCTCATGCGTATCAATAGTCTGAAATAGTTCGCGGGCAACAGCCCCAGCAATTTCTCTATCTCCACGGTGGAAAGCAGGCGGATTCCTTTGACCGTGACATGGGCCACCAACTCCCCGATGCAGGCTGCTTTCTCTTCTTGAGAGAAATTCTGAAATCTGTGCTCGTACTCAGCCATCAGGCAATCGTCCCTTCCGCATCGACCCTGAACAAGGAAGCCACCTGCCGCGCCACCCTTTCGCCACGCGAAGTGATCTCCGGCAGGCACACCCCCCGAAGGGAGCAGCCGTCGCAGCGGGGCATGAGGACCGCCGTGGGCACGCGCCCCGAGCCGAGGAGCTTCCGGATTTCCTTGATCGCGGCCTCGGTCATGGAGCGCAGTTCGGGGGTGAAGGGGACCTCGCGGCGGCGCTTGGAGGCTGCGTGGAAGACGGCCCCGGCCGGGACGGCGGTCCGCAGCATTTCCTCAAGGCAGAGGGCCTGCGCGCAGAGCTGGGCGTCGTCGTTGTCCCACTGGCGGCGCGGGCCGCGCTTGTAGTCCACGGGCAGAGGGATATCCGGGCCGTCCGCCTGCTTGTGGAACTCCACGATGTCGGCCTTGCCGGTCAAGCCCAGGCGCGTGGAGAAAAGGGGCAGGGCGCGGACGATGCGAACTCCCGGGCGATTTTCCACGCCGGGGGTGTCGGCGCGTTCGTGGAGAAACGAACCCTCCAGGGTGTGGGCGTTCTCCTGGAACACCCCTTCCACGTGGATAAGGGCGCAGCGCCTCTCGCAGTAGAGATACTGGTTGATCGCTGAAAGGAGCACCGGCTCCATGACCGGATTCACGCAGTAGTTTCCACCGCACTCTGATGCCGGAGATGCAATCTGATCCCCGCCGGCAAAGCATTGGTGTCCCAATGGCTGACAACATCGTAGTCGGCGAATGACTGCGGGAGCTCCCTCCCATTTTTTAGGCTAACTTGAATACCCTCAAAAAGCACATGCGCATGAGCGCAACCGAGTCGAGCTTCCCGCTTGTTCTGCTCCGCATTTCCTTGCGGCTGCGAGCCGATATGCTCGAAGTCATAGAGGCCGCGAACGACCATCTCGCCGCGAGCGGCGGAATGGTCGTGCTCGAACATTTGCAGCAAAGCCTCGAACAGCAGGTCGAGATCATCGTTGGTGAAGCCGGTGCGTTCAGCGAAGGCGGGAGAGATGTAGCCCTTGGCGGCGTAGAGGGCGTAGGGCACGATGTGTTTGCTGCCCATGGTGCGCTCTTTCTTGGCGTCTTCCTCCTTCGTTACCGCGCAACGGGTAACCGTAATTTCCAACGGCGTGATGGGATGGAACGATTGTCCGAACGTGAACTGCACAGGTCCGCGCACTTGCCCCCAGGCTGAGCCTTGAAGAACATCTTTGCCCGTGGACAGCACTCCGCCGAATGTGCGCACGTCATAGAATTCCCGGCAGAGCCAGCGCATGGCTGCCTCGGCCTTCTGGTCGTCGGTCGCATTTTTCGGCAGCGCGGTTGTGGCGGCTCCGATCCCCCGTTTCTGCTGGGTCTCGATGACCGCGCCCTGTTTGATCAGGATGTTGAAGCCATTGGAGTTTTCCGCTGACGGCCGGGTGGGCGGAAATAATTCGACGAAATTCCTCACCTTGCGCTTGAGGCATACATCGGAGACGATGCCGCGGTTGGTATTGGGGTCGAGGCGCGGGAGGTTGCCGGCGTCCGGATCACCGTTGGGGTTGCCATTGGTGACCTCGAACAGCAGCAGGAAGTCGTGACGGTTGGTGACAGTATTCGCGTTCATGTTTATTTCCCTCCTATGGGTTGCTTCGTTTCCGTTTTAGCCTTCTCGATGGCGACAGCCTGCTGTGCGGCTTTATCCTCGGCCTTTTGCTGGTAATAGCCGAGCGCAAACCGGCCCTGAGCTTGCAGGTTCAGCATTCGAGGCAGACTCGGCGACAATCGTCTCTCCTTCATTTCCTCGGTCTGCCCAAGGAGGGCGCAGATATCCATGATTCGTTGTCCAATGGCATTGGAGGCGGCTTCATGCTTGCCGCCTAAACGCCGGAGTTTCTTGAGGTGATGCAGGTGCAGCCGCCAGAGTATGCCAAAGGCGGTCGAAGGCGTTGTCGAAGCCGAGCCGTAATAGCGCTCGGCGACGGTTGAGCCTTCAAGTCCCCACTCGTGAGCACGCTGTTGAAGGTCGTCGAATACCGAGAGCAGTCTGCCGCAGTTGTAGGCCGGGTCATCCGTGTCGGCGGTGAGTTTGGGCTTGATCTCCATGTCAGTCTCCTTTCTATTGCGGTTAAGAATGAGCTTCAGCAGAGCGAACCGGCTTTCGTCATAGAGGGCTTTTTTTCCGTCCTTGACCAATCGGGCTCTCAGCCTTTCGAGCATCGGGTTAAGGAGGTTAATTTGGGGCGCTGTTCCTGCCAAGGCGGCGCGATAAAGCTGCGACAGCATGTCTGTTTTAAGGTCATCGAGGTCATAGTTGCCTTTGGAGTCCGGCCGGATCGTTGTGCAAGCCAGCCGGAACATCGATAGCGGAGCGCGGCTGTCATCCCCATCATTTTTGACATCGAAGGGAGTTTGGATTTCGAGATCTCTGAACCATGCCTTAAAGTTCTCGCAAGCCTGCTTGAGGGTGGATTGCCGCCAATCTTTCACCACTATTCGAGGGCCGGCCGCGGTGAAGGTAACCGCGTAGAATTTTTCGTTGTCAGGCGGCGCCTTTTCCAATCCTGCCCAAGGTGAAGTCATAAAACTTCTAATTAAAATCGGGTCCGGTTTTCGCCACAGGCGGGCAAAGATGTTGGAGACTTGTTCAGTCTCCTCCGCCCAAAAACAAAGCCATGCTGGACCCAGAGCAAGCCAATGATCGTCGCGTCCCTTCAGGTGCTGCAATGCGAGGAGATAGCCCTTCGAAGCCATAACCGAAGTCGGTGCGTTATAGCTCTTCTCAAAACCATAGGAGCGAAAGGACGGACTCTCGAACCCGACGATGCCTGCCCCCGTCCCCCTGGCTGGCTTGGGCAAACCCGTTACCATCGGCGTGTGAGTTCGGGCAATTGGGACGTTGGTTTCTCCGGTGACCAAACAGAAGCCTACCGCCGCTGCTTCCTCCGCCCGTTGCATCTCGCCAGCATGGATTCGCCGCCAGTATGATTTAACCGTTTCGTCTTCAATGAGAAGGGCGCCGTCCACCGCAAAGGTAAAAAAATCATTGCCAAGCCGGACCTCATCCCCTCCTGAATGACGAATCATCCACTTGGGTGGCTCGGTCCCGTCCAACCGCAAAAAATCGGGAACACCAGCCAGACTTTTCTTAAAGCCCACCAATGCTTTGAACAATTTATTTCCCGTCGATTTCTCCGCCGCTACTTCAATCTGGCGCCAAAAATCGGCGTTCTTTGCGCGCAGATTTTCGGCGGCACTCTTCTTGAGTTCCTCTCCGGGTTTTGGATTCAAACCAAAAATCGCGCCGATATCGTCCACAAGGAAATCGGAGACTTGGCCTCCGCCAGTGGGCCGCTCGGTTTTTGGCACTCCGTACTCCCTGCCCTTGTTCGGACGGCTGCCCTGTGTTTCCTGAGGCCCGGCAGAGAGCATCTTCCCCTCCCCGTCAAGATGGATAATCCACCGCACGGGAGTGTCCTTTCTAAAAGCCAAATCATCAAGCAGATGCCGAGAAAGCGCAAATTCGTTCAAGAGTTTCAATAACATGGGTTTAGTTTCCCCCAACGGCAGTAGGGGTGAGTATTTTGACGCGATCTGGATGGCAGTCGAGTTTGGACTGCTTAACCTCCGCATGAAAAAAGGCAGCTTGCGGCTTGATGAGTTCTCCTTTCCAGCGCACTTGCTCGGAAGCGGCGTTCCGGCCGCGGCTATGTGGTTTGGCGGCGGAAGCGGTGGCGGCGAGCTCATCTTCCCGCAGCCAGCGGAAGCCGTGGGCGCGCTCCTTGGGGTCGAAGACATCGTAGAGCATCAAGCCGAGGTCTTCATTGTATTGGCCGGGTGTCCGCCCAAGCGCGGCGGCCCGGCGCGCCAACGCGGCTTCCGGATCGCCCTCCACCCACTCAAAGTCGGCCGCGAATTCGCGGACGCCGAGCGCCGGACGATGAAAACATTTCCCCTGCTTGGCGCGCCGCTCGATTTGGCCGATATGCTTGGCATTCGCGTCTTCGGGGCGATCCCCAAGCAGGGTTGCGCGAATTTCGGCGGTGATAAGATATTCGACATCCTGCAAGGCCAGCATATTGCGCTGCGTTGCGTCTTCCGCTCCGCCGCCGGCCTGGATGGGCGCTGTCTTCTCCGGAGCACGCATCCAAGTCTGGGCATTATCAATGCTGATGACCTTAATGACCTCGTTGCGGCGGAAGGATATCCACCGCCCGCGTTTGACGACGCGGATGGCGTCAATGAGGTAGAACATCTGCGGCTCCCAATAGACAGCCTCGAGGATGCCGCGGCCGGCGGAAGGCGTCATGACGGGATAACTGACGCGCTCGACTTTCATTTCGGGGCGGGTAAAGCAGGCGAAATCGCCCCAAACACGCAGCGTGACTCTGTTGTTTGAACTCATTGCAGAAAATCCTCCAGGGGCCGTTTGTCAATTACCAAACCGAGATCGGAATGATAAAGGCCATCGTCCAGCACATAGAGCTCGATGTTAGGCAACAGCGGTTTGACATTCCCGCGCGCGAGCAGAATCCGGAACGTGTGGACACGGACATTGACCATGAAGCGTTGGAGGCGGCGCAGGTCATCGCGAGTGAAACGGGGCTGGCCGGCCGATGGGACTCGTTCCCGTATTTCCTTTACGACACGCGCACCCGCTCCATATCCGGCGATCACCGGCTGACCGTCTTGCTGAATTACTTTGGCTTTAGAAGCCACCATGCGGAAGTGGAGCTTTTTCCGCTCTTCTTGGATATCGCCGCCGACCGATATGGCCTGCCACAGAGAATTGAAGTAGTCGCCGAACAACCCTGCGTCGGTGGCAAGGCGTTCCGCCGCCGCTTCGTTCCCGCCGAGAGCCGCCAAGGTAATGGCCGACTGGTCAGCGGCAGTCTGATAGAGGCCTCGGGGGAGTTTGTGGTCGGCGGGACGAAACACGTGCATTTCCCCAGCCGGCAGCCGCCCTTCCCGATTGCAGCGGCCCGCAACCTGCACGATGGAATCCAGCGGGCCAAGCGCGCGCCATACCACGGGAAAATCAACGTCCACCCCCGCTTCAATGAGTTGGGTGGCAATGACTCGGCAAGGCCGCCTATTTTTCGGATCGAGGCGGGACCGGATTTCATTGAGGCGGTCCAGCCGGTGTTGCGGGCACATGGAAGCGGACAAATGGAACGGCCTCTCTTCCTCGGGGAGCCTTGTCATCAACTGCTCCCAAAGCTCATTGGCATGGCGCACCAAGTTGACGACGCACAGCGCTTGCTTGCCTTCCACCAGCTTCCCGGCCAATTGCGGCCAATCAAGCGTCTCCCCCGTTTCGGGAAAATGGTAATTCACTCGACGGAGCTGCCTGAACAGCCTCGGCGGCCCCGGGGCGATTTCGCGCAGTTCGTCGGGCGTGAAACCGTCCGGCAGCGAAGGAGAGCGGCGAAACGCCGGCTGCGTGGCGGAGCTGAATACGAAGCTGACGCCATAATTGCGCGCCAATTCGCGGAACATGCTGAACGCGGGCTGAAGCATGTGCGCGGGCATCGTCTGCACCTCATCAAAGATGACGACGGAGCGCGGAACGCGGTGCAGCTTGCGGCAGCGCGAGGGATGGGCGGCGAATAGAGATTCAAGGAATTGCACGGAAGTCGTGACAATGACGGGTGAGTCCCAATTCTCAGCGACCAAGTCCAGACGGCACCGCTCTTCTTCGTTTGCGTCGGCGGCCGGTTCAACCGCCGAATGATTCTCCAATACCACATTGTCGCCGAAAATTCGGCGGTACTCGGCGGCGTTCTGCTCGATGATGGACAGATAAGGAATCACCACGATAATCCGGCGCAGCCCGTGGTGTTTCGCATGGGACAGGGCAAACGCCATCGAGGACAGCGTCTTGCCGCCGCCGGTCGGCACGGTCAATGAGAAGAACCCTTGAGAAAGAACGCCCTTAGCCACGCTCTCATCGAAAACATCGTTGCGGAGTTTGCCGTGCGTACTGCCCGGATTTTCCGCGCTCTTCCGGTCGCGCTCCGCCCGCACCAGCGACAACAGACGCTCGGGTTCCAGTATCCTATCCGCCGCTGGGGTTAACGGCCAAAAAGCCGTATCCAACCGGTCTGCGTCTATGACGCACGAAAATAACAGGCGCACATAACACTCGATGGAGAGCTCGCTCTCCGCAGCCCATGAGGGCGGCGTCGGCGGTTTGGGCAGAGACCCCAGTTCGGCTTCAAACCGGCGGACGATTTCGGGAAGCGCCTCCTCAAACCGTCGTCTTGGGTCGTCCAACATTCGCTGGAGGTCGCCCAAGTCATGCAGGCCCGCATGATGCCCCGCCACGCCGAAAGCGATGGCTAAGCGGTCAGGATTTGCGTCCATAGCCCACCTGGCTCCATAAACGGCATGCTGCGTGTCGGGGCTCGACTGCCTTTGTCGACGCAGGTAGGATTGGAACTCGTCTCGATACTTTCCCAAATCGTGCAGCAAGCCGGCGACGCCGGCTTCATTCTCAATGCCAAACGGCCGGGCAAAATCGGCCGCAATATCTGAGACATGACGCAGATGCTCGGCTAAAGGCTGCCACTTGCTTTCGGGGAGCAGGTTTCCTTCCGCATCTTCCGCCGTATGAGCATGGCGCCGAGAGTTTTCAACCATGCCGCAAAAAGTAACGCGCCGTCCTCGCCGCGACGTCGCAGGCAAGACTCTGGTCGTACCGGCCGAGCCAGAGAAGACAGCCGTCGGCGAACTCCTGAATGACTCCCTCCGTCGTCAAACGCGAGGCTTCTCCGCGGTACATGGCAACCGAGAACCGAGCCGATCTGCGACGCACCTCCGCGGATAGAGGCCGCGAGCCCCGTACGCGAGCATACCATTTACCAGGAACCGGCGTCGCACTGCCGCTAGGGTTGCCGGCGAACTCGACAACTCGACAATGGGTGGCACCAGATTCGGTATAATAGGCCGTGCCATCCACACCCTACCGGATTTTCAACAATCCGCGGGCCGTCGTCGAAGGCTGGTACTGGGCGCTTAAGTCCGCGGAACTCAAGCCCGGGCAGGTCCGGCCGCTCAACCTGATGGGGCGGGAGCTCGCGCTCTACCGCGGGGCAAGCGGAAAAGTCTCGGCCTTCGACGCGCACTGTCCCCACATGGGGGCGCACCTGGCCGAAGGCCGGGTCGAGGGCGACGATCTGCGCTGCTTCTTCCACGCCTGGAAGTACGATTCCCGCGGGGCCTGCGTGGAGGTCCCCAGCCTCGGAGGCTGCGGCCTGGCCAAGGCCCGGGCGAAGGCCTGGCCGGTGGAGGAAAGGTACGGCTTAATATGGGTGTGGACTGGCCCGGAACCTCGGCACCCCGTACCGTTCGTGCCGGAACTGCAAGGACGGCAAACGGACTGGACGCTGGGGAGCTCATTTGTGAAAAACTGCCACCCCAGCGTCCTGCTGGTCAACGCCATCGATGAGCACCATTTCGCCTCGGTGCACCAGCTCGCCAAATACCTCGCGGCCGACTTGACCATGGAATCCGAGGCCGTCGACGAGAGCCTGATCCGATTCTCCAACACCACACGCGTCCCGAAGGTGAGCCTCCTGACCCGGTTCTTGGGACTGCTCTACAAGGGTCCACTTACCTATTCGATGAGCTACGCCTTCGGCTCGACCGGGACCGTCACCTTGGGTCCGGACTTTCTACACTTTCACATTCTCTTCGCGCTGCGGCCAACGCCCGACGGCAAGACGGAAGGCCAGACCGTGCTCGTCACCCGTCGGCGTACCGGTCCGGCCGGCTGGACCTTCAACCGGATCGTGCTGTGGGTGACGAAGATCGTCGGGGGCTACTTCGCGGGCGGCGACACCAAGATTTTCCAGACCATCCGGTTCCACTTGAAGAACCCGGTCAAGGCCGACCACGCCATCGTCGAGTTCATCCGCCACACCGAGGCTCAGAAGACTTTCCCCTGGCGCGACGACGCCGGCTCTCGCCGGCGGGAGCTTGAGCCGGCGCACAACCCTCATGCCTGAGCCCAAGACCGCCCTGATCACCGGGACCTCCTCGGGCTTCGGCCGGGAGCTCGTCAGCGAACTGCTGCGGCGCGGCTGGTCGGTGGCCGCGGGCCTGCGCCGGGCGCGCGACCGGCGTGGCCTCTTCGCCGCGGAGCTAGGGTCGTATCCCGAGCGCCTGCGGGTCCTGCCCCTCGACGTCAACAACAGCGTCGAGCGCCTGGCCGCGCGCGGCGAGGTCTCCCGCTTCTTCGGCGGACGCCTCGACTGCCTGATCAACAACGCGGGATACGGACTCTTCGGCGCGCTCGAGAACCTCTCCGAGGAGCAGCTGCGCTCCCAGTTCGAGACCAACTTTTTCGCGCCGGCCCTTCTGACGCGGCTGTTCCTGCCGCTCCTGCGCAAAGCCCGCGGACGCGTCATCAACATCTCATCGGTGGTCGGTACCACGGGCCTGCCCCTCACCTCCGCCTACTGCTCGAGCAAGTTCGCCCTGGAGGGCCTGAGCGAAGCCCTCTATCATGAGCTCCGCCCTCACGGCGTGCAGGTCGCGCTCGTCGAGCCCGGGAGGTTCCGCACGCGCTTTGGAGACAACGTCGTCTGGGGCGCGGGGGCCGAGCCGGCCTACGAACGCCAAACCCGCAACTACCGCGCTCTCAAGGACCGGCTCTCCGCCGGCCGCGGCGTCGACTCGCGCAAAGTCGTCCTCGCGGTGGCCCGCCTGGCCGAGTCGGCGAGGATGCCCCTGAGGACGCGCTGCGGCATGGACGCGCGGCTGGGGCACCTGGCGTCGCGAGTGCTTCCCGCGGAGCTCAAGCACAGGATGTCGGCCGCGGTCTATGAGAGGATGATGCTCAGGTGACCGAAGGAAATGGTTCGATTCCGAAGGATATAGGAGGAGAACCATGACCGAAGGAAATGGTTCGATTCCGAAGGATATAGGAGGAGAACCATGAGCCGCCCCTCCCGCGTCGTCGAGGTCCGGGCCCTGCTCGACTCCCCCCACTTGGCTTCGGGGCACCGGGTCCGGTCCGTGCTCGCCGCCGCCTTGCGCCGAGGGGCCCGGCTCCATCCCGACGGCCCGCCCCAGCCGTGGCGCTACTGGAACCCCGAGCATTTCGGCCTCCACCAGTCCCGTCTCTTCCGCGCCATGGGTCCCGAATCCCAGCGGCGGGTATTGGACTCCTGCGCCTTGACGCTCCTGGCCGAGAGCTACTTCATCGAAAAGCTCGGCCTCTCCTTCACGGCCAAGATGACGCTGCTCTCCGAGACCACCGAGGAGCGCATGCTCTATTCGCTCTTCGCCGCCGATGAGGCCTCGCACCTGAGCCAGGTCGCGGTCTTCATTCCCGGCGGCGGGGCGGCGCTCCTGCCGGACAACCCTTTCCTGCGCCTGCTCTCCGAGACCGTCGAGCTGGGCTCCCGGCCGAGCCTCACCTACCTGATCCAGGTGGTCCTTGAGGGTTGGGGCATCAGCCACTACCAGGGGATCGCCCACGACTGCCAAGTCGAACCCCTCGCCCGCGCCCTCAAGTTCATCGTCAAGGACGAAGCCCTCCACCACGGCAGCGGCGTGGCCCTGGCCCAGAACCAGGAGCGCTCCGAGGCCGACCGCGCCTTCATCCTCGAAGTCCTGTCAAGCCTCTTTCAGATGGTTCAGGCCGGCCCGCAAGCCGTTGTGGACTCGCTGGAGCGGGAGGCGGGGCATCTTTCCCGGGGACAACGGATCGAGCTCTTCCGCGAGCTCGACTGCCAGGCCCATTCCATCCCGCGGCTGGGGCTCTTGCGGACCCTGATCGCGGCCGCCGACGCCGTGTCCCTGATGGAGCGCCTGGAGCGCCACGACGCCTTCCGGCCCTTCACCCCCGAGGAGTGCGCGAACCTCGGCCGGCCGTCAATCCTCCCCTGCGCCAAATTGGAGCCCGCCGGTGCTTGACCTGGCGGTCCGCGGGGGCCTGCTCTTCGACGGGACCGGACGCCGGCCCCGCCGGGCGGACCTCGGCGTGCGCGACGGCCAGGTGGCCTGGCTCGACCCGGGCTTGAAAGCCCCGGCCCGGGAGACGCTAGACGCCTCCGGGCTCTGGATCGCGCCGGGCTTCGTGGACATCCACACCCATTACGACATCGAGCTCGAGATCGCCCCCGGGCTCTCGGAATCGGTACGCCACGGGGTGACCAGCGTGGTCATGGGCCATTGCAGCCTGTCGCTCACCGTGGGCCAACCCCAAACCCTCGCCGACATATTTCTGCGCGTCGAAAACATCCCTCAGGTCCTGGTCCGCAAGTGGCTCTCCGGCGCGGTGGATTGGAAGACCCCCCGCGACTACTTCGCGCATCTTCGCGGCTTGCCGATGGGTCCCAACGTGGCGGCCATGCTGGGCCACAGCGCCTTGCGGGCCCACGTCATGGGCCTGGAGCGCTCGCTCCAGGCCCGGGCCGACGAGACTGAACTGAAATCGATGCGCCGGCTGGCCGAGGAAGCCCTCGAGGCCGGCTGCGTGGGAATCTCGGTGGACATGGTGCCCTGGCACATGATGACCGGCCGCTTCAAGGGCCGCGCCATCCCCTCCCACCACGCCGACTACCGGGAATACGCCATGCTGGCCGACGTGTGCCGCCGGCGCGACGCGGTCTATCAAGTCTCGCCCAACCCCCAGAACCTCTGGAGCCTGGTCGACATACTTCGACTGAGCCTGCCCCGCGCCGGCAACGCGCTTCGCCTCACGGTGCTGGCCGCGCTGGACTCGGCCTGCGACCGCCGCCTCTGGCGGTCTTTCGGACCGATCCTGAGGGTCTTGAACGACGGCCTCGGCTGCAATGTGCGCTTCCAGACCATCGCGGAGCCCTTCACGGTATTCTCCGACGGCCCCCTCACCCCGCTCTTCGAGGAGTTCCCCGCCGGAGTCCTGCTCAACGACCAGGAGACCAGGGCCCAGCGCCGCGCCCTGTGGCGCGACCCGGCTTTCCGCGCCGGTTTCCGCCGCCAGTGGCTCGACCGGCGGCGCGCGACCTTCCACCGCGACCTCGGCGGCATGCGCATACTTTCGGCCCCCGAGCCGGGCCTCGAGGGGCTGACCTTCGAAGACGCCGCCCGCCTGCGCGGCGTGGAGGCCGAAGAGCTGTTCATGGCCCTCTTGGAGCTCCACGATACGGACCTCCGCTGGGTCGCGACCGGAGCCAATGATCGGCCGCAGCCGCGTCAGCGGCTGCTCTCTCATCCCTTCATCCTTCCGGGCTTTAGCGACGCGGGAGCCCATGTGCGCAATTTGGGCTTCTACGACTCGGCGCTGTCGCTGCTCCGGGAAGCCGTGCAGACCGATTTCATGTCGCCCGAGCGGGCGATCCACCGCTGCACGCGGGAGGCCGCGGCCTGGTACGGGCTCGATGCGGGAACGCTGAGGCCCGGCTCCCGCGCGGACTTCGTCCTCCTCGATCCTGCGGGCCTCGACCGCTCCATCCCGCCGCAGGTCGCGGTCCAGGACCCGGTGCTCGACGGGGCCATGCGGCTCGTCAAGCGCCCCCGGGACGGCGCGGTCCAGGCCGTCGCCATCGGCGGGCGGACCGCCTGGTCGGGCGCGGAGGGCCCCGAACTCGGGCGCCGGGCGCTGGGGATACTGCTCTCCTCCTCCCCGGCCGACCAAGCCGCCGAGAAGCGGCGCCTGCGCGACCGCGTGTCCGATGAAATCATCGACCACCCGTTCACGGAGTATTGGGAAGTCTTTCTCCTCAAGCACCAGGACCCTCGCAACGTGGCCGCCCACTGCCTGGGCGTGATCGTCTGGTACGGCCTGGCCGCCGCCGCCGTGGCGCGGCGCGAGCCCTGGATGCTGTTGCTGCTCCCTGTCTCCCAAATCATCGGCCTCGTCGGCCATTTCCTGTTCGAGCAAAGCCATATCGACCTGCGGGACGCCGCGTTCTCGGTCCGCGCCAGTCGCGCCTTGAACAGGATGTTCTGGCGCGTGATCACGGGCCGCTATTTTTTGGACGTCCGCCGGGCCCGGCGCCGCCTCGAGGCCTATCTGGAAGGCTATCGGGACGACGTCTTGCCCACCCGGTCCCGCGAGCCGTCCGCGGCCTGACCCCGACCCGGCGCGGACAGGGCCGGCGCGCTCCCCGCAGACATCATCCGACGGGGGCCGCCTCCGAAACCGCCCGGCGCCGGCGCGGCAGCCACCACAGCGCGACGCGTTTAAACCGGATCCAAGGCCGGAATAGGGCGCGCCAGGGGTGGGTCCGGCGCCAGGGAGGGACGAAGATGGAGACATAGAGGGAAGCGGGCCGGCGCAAAGCCTCGGGAAGGTCGCCGAGAGCCACCCATTCCACCCGGTCCTCGCTGCGGCTGAAGTTGCGGCACTCGACGACCGCGACCTGGAACGCCCGAGACCGGGACCTCACCAGGGACTGCACGAGCTCCTCCCGGCTCCCCGTCTCCATGGCGGCCTTGAAAATGAGCGCGGCCTGGCCGCGACCGACCTCATGGCGCTCGAAATGCCGGATGTCTGCGACCGTCAGAGCCGCGCCGAAACCCAGGGGCTGACCCAGGGCCGAGAGCACCGCGTCAACGGCCGAGACGCCGTTGACCGCCAGGCACGTGACACCCCTCAGGCGGCACTCCCGGAGGATATCCTCGGCGATGGGCTCAAAAAAGAGGGGATGCCCGTAGATGGCGAATCCAACCGGCCCCCCCTCCAGGTCCCGCAGGAGCCGCTCCACGCAAGCCGCGCGGTCCCGTGGGCGGCTGAGGTTGCGATGCGGCTCCAGCGACGCGCCGAATCGCCGGAAGAACGGCTCTTCGGGATCCGGAACGAAAAGCCTGCGGCAGCGTCCCATGGCCTCCAAGGCCTCAAGGGTGCAGCCGCCCTTCTCGGGCAGGCCTAGGCCGATGAGATAGACCTGCGCGCCGGGGAGCCCCCTGGCGTACTGGAGCAGGCTGGGGGCCGGCGCGGCGGCGCCGCTTTCCGGAGTCGGCATCCGGGGCATGGCGAGATACTAGTACACGGTGGTCGGAGTCTGCAACGGGTTTCTCCCCAGACCTCACCCCGTGAACAGGGACGGCCACGAAAACCTTGGCCGCTGGCTGGAGTCGCTCTAGCCCGCCGCGCCGGTCGGGGCTTCAGGCCGCCCGACGCGATAGGCCGCGAACCACCCCAGGCCCGCGGCCGCCGCTCCCGCCGCGACGTCAACGGCGTAGTGATAGCCGGTCGCCACGCAGGCGGCCGCGATGGCGACGGCGAGCGGCGCATAAGCCAGGCCCAGGCGCGGCCGCGCCCGCAGCTCGAAGAAGCAGCAATAGAGCGTGGCCGCCGCGTGAAGGCTCGGGAAAGCCCCGTGGGGCCCCCCCGCGCGGTCGATGCACCAGCGCACCAGCGCGTGGATTCGGCCGGAATCCGAGAAAACCGCGTAGACCTCGGGCTCGAAGACCCGGGGGCCCTGCGCGGGATATAGAAAATGCCAAGGCAGGCTCACCGCATAAACCCAGGCCAGCCCTGAAAGAAAACGCTCCCGGTCCTTCTCCCGTCCCGACAGGCAGCCCGCGGCGATGGCCGAGTATATGAATGGAACGAAGCCCGCGTAGACGGCGCAGCAACCCTCGAATCCGCGGTTGCCGAGGCGTTGGGCGGCCGCCAGCGCGGGGGAACGCCCGAAAGCCACGGTGTCCCAGGCCATGAGCCAGCCGTCATAGCGCCGGGTGATCAACTCCAGCCCGAGATTTCCAGTCGTCAGGTAGAGTCCGTGCAGGACCGCGACCGTGGCGACACAGCGCGCGGGCCAAGCCGCGTGGGCCTCGCTCGAGCGGGCCCACCGGCAGACGCCCCAGTAGGCGGCGAGCATGCCCCCATGAAAGGCCAGGTCGGCCGCGGAGCCCCCCATCCCCGCCAGAACAGCCAGGATGAAGGCGAGCACGGCCAGCGTCGGCAACTCGCCCGGGGCCCAGCCGCTCATGGGGCCGCGAGGGCGGCCTTCCGGGCCGCCTCGAATTCGTCACCCGCGGTCCACGCCGGAAGCTTCGAGTCCCGGGCCGCCCGGGCCCCGACATGGAAGAGCAGCCGAAGATTTTCGACCGCGCCGGACAAGTCCCAGTCGTCGCGGTACTCATCCGACGGCTGGTGGTAGTGGGTGGCTTCCCAGCGCTCCGTCATCTCCCGGCCCCACCCTTCGGGCCGGCCGATGAAATCCACGCTGCGGCCCAAGAAGACGCTGGGGATGCCGATCTTGGCGAAATTGAACTGGTCGGAGCGGTAATAGAACCCCCGGTCGGGAAAGGAGTCGGGCTTGACCACGCGCCCCTGCCAGGCCGCGAAGCCTTCGAGGAGCCGGTCCAGGCTCGATTTGCCGTAACCCACGACCACGACATCCCGCGTGCGGCCCAGTATGTTGATCCCATCGATATTGATGGCCGCGGCCAGGCGTCCCGGGGGAACCGGGGGATGGGCCGCCAGGTAGGCCGAACCCAGGAGGCCTTGCTCCTCGGCCGCCAAGGCCGCGAAAAGAATCGAGCGCGGGGGGACCTTGGGGAGGCCCTTGAAAGCGCCGGCCAGGGCCAGCAGGGCGGCGGTCCCCGAGGCGTTGTCGAGCGCGCCGTTGTAGATTCGGTCGGGCTTCGAGGCGTCTTCGGACACGCCGAGATGGTCGTGGTGCGCGGAGTAGATCACCGACTGGCTCTTGAGCTCGGGGTGCGAGCCCTCCAGGAGGGCGAGGACGTTGGCCGATTCCTGCCGGCGGACTTGATTTTTCAGGGACGCCGAGACGCGCACGCCCAGGGCGACAGGTTGGAAGTCCGGGGAGAGGGCTTTACGGCGCAGGACGTCGAGGTCGCGGCCCCCCAGCGCCGCGACCCGGCGCGATGCCTCCTCCGTCAGCCAACCCTTGGCCGGGAGCCGGGGCTCGCCCGCGCTCTCCAACTCGAACTGCTCGCCCGCCCAGGAGGTCTGCACCACCTGCCAGGGATAGCCCGCCGAGGGAGTGGTGTGGATGATGAGCGCGGCGGCCGCGCCCCGGCGCGCCGCCTCCTCGTACTTATACGTCCAGCGCCCATAATAAAGCCGCGTCTTTCCCGCGAACAGCGCCGGGTCCTCCTCCGGGTCATTGTTCATGACGAGCAGGACCTTGCCCCTGAGGTCGGCCCCCTTGAAGTCGTCCCAGCCGAATTCCGGGGCCCGTATGCCGTAGCCGACGAAGACGAGCTCGGCGTCCTTGAAGCCGGCCTCGGATTCCTGGAGGCCGCTCACCAGCATGAAGTCCTTCGACCGCTCCGCCGCTTCCGTTTTCCCCGAACCGGTGAACCCCAACGCCGCGGGAGCCTGGGTGCGCACCCCCACCAGCGGGACTATCTGGAGCCAGCCCCCGCCGGGAGCTCCGGGCTTGAGGCCCAGAGCCTCGAACTGCGCGACGATGTAGCGCTGCGCGAGCTGGTCGCCCCGCGAGCCCGGCAGGCGGCCTTCCAACGCGTCGTCGGCCAGGAACCTGACGTGCGCGCGCAGCTGGGCTGCATCGATGGTCGACGCGGCCTTGATGTCGGCGGCATCGGGCCGGATCAACGCCGCGGCGGCGCCGATGGCCGGAAGGAGCGATGCCATGAGGCCCATGAGTCAGGGATATTACCATTTGATCCATGACGGCGGCGGCAGGTCGGGGGGAAAAAATACGGCCCCAGGCCCGGGCTTCCAACTTTTGGAGGCGCCGGCCTTGGGCCGCGTGTCAGAGTGGTGGACCTAAGCGGGATCGAACCGCTGACCTCCTCCATGCCATGGAGGCGCTCTCCCAGCTGAGCTATAGGCCCGGGGTATTTTAGCAGATGCCCCGCCCCCGCTCAACCCTGAGGGCCGAATTGTGCGCGCTGAATTCAACGCAGGAGCGGGACGACCCCGGACTCCGGTTTGGCCGCCGGGCGCTCCCCGCCGCTGGGCCGATTGAGCACGGCGCGGAGGCCATCAAGGGCTTTCATGCATCGCTTGATCGTCTGAGGACGCGAGGCTCCGACGTCTCTCTGACGTTCCAGGTCGTACCGCGCCGCATCCAGGTCCCCCAGCTTGCCGTGGGCCTCGGCCCTCACGCAAAGGACCCATGCCAAGGCCTCCTTGTTGTCGGTGTCCTGCCAGGCATCGATGGCCGGGGTGCAGGCCGAGACGACCCCGGCCGGCTCGCCCGGTGGGACGGCAAGGCACTCGTTGTACCGCCCGGGAAAGGCCGACGGCGGCGAAGGAGGCGGGGCCTGCGGGACCGGCTCGGAGGGCGTCTGCCGACGGGGAGCGGAGAAATTTCGGAGGCCTGAATTCCCCAGGCCGATGGGCGTGGCCTGGTAGGCCGACCGCGGCGGGGGCGGCGCTCCCGAAATGTCCGCCTGCCTCTGCCGGATTCGCTCCAGCATGTCCATGGCGCCCTTCTTGGTCGTGCCGAAGGGATCGGTTTGGATCGCCATCTCCAAGTCGCTCTCCGCCTCGCTGAGGCGGCCCAATTTGCCGTAATTCACCGCGCGGTTGTAGTAGGAGGTGGCCAACATGTCGCCCTCGTCGGCGCCCGTGCACGTTTCGATGGCGTTGGTGTAGTGGTGGATCCGCTGGTTGGGATCGGTGGGCAGGCGGCCCCGCTGGAACTCTTGGACGCAGTCATAGGCGCCTGCGGACGCGGCGCGCAAGAAAGCGGCGACGGCGACGGCCGCCCTTACCGTACTCGCCACACCCAGAGCTTACCACCGGACCATAGCGACTGTCAATGGGAGCTGCAGGGGAGCTGCAGGACGGAATTTGGCGGGATAGGCCCCCTCACAACTGTACGCGCGTACAGTTGTCCGGCAGGTTCTAGGTCCAGCGGCCCGGCGGGCCTGCCCCAATGGCCCATCCCGCCGGCGGGATTCTCCGCTAGAATATCGCCGGATGTCAGCGCTGAAAGCGGCTTTATCGGCCGGGGTTTTGCTTTTGCCCCCGGCGGCCCGGAGCCAAACCGCGCCCTGCCTCTTCGACGGGACCTGCGCCCTCGGCGCGCCCAAATTCCAAAGCCCCGCCCAGGACAAACCCGTCCTGCGTCCCGACGAACTGCCGCTTCCCCCCGCCCCCCGCTACGCTCTGGACGTGGGAGCTGTGCCGGAGCGCTTCCGGAACCTGATCCCGGACTGGGAGAAGATCCCCCACAAGAACCAGGAGGAGACCCCGGAGTGGGTGGAGCGCATCAACACCCTGATCCGGGCCAAGAACGCCCGCACCCCCGGCCGGCGCATCCGCGAATGGCGCTATGACGGCAGGCCCAACGAACCCCCCTTCGCCTGCCTCGCCTACGGCCTAAGCGCGGTCTTCGACTGGTGGACGATCCAATGCGGGGGCGAACTGCCTTCCTATGAAAGCTCCATCCACGGCCGCCCCGAGCGGGGCTGGGACCCCCGGGTCTTCGAGCTCGAGTACTTCTACCGGTCCAGCTTCGGCGATCCCCGCTATGCCCTATTCTCCCAGCACCTTCCCATCGAACGCGACCCGGTCCGCCAGATCGGCGCGCCCTATTCGCCGCTGGGCTACGCCGAGATCGGGGTGGAGCGGCGCGCCTACGCCAACCCCGATCCTTACACGGACGCGGTCTATCGCTTCGACGCGGCGGCAAGCCCCATGGAGGGCTCCTACGTTCAGCTATTCACCAACAGCCTCCTCCGTTCCAAAACCCCCGACTCCCGGGCCCGCGTCCTGGCTTCGGCCATCGACGCGTGGGGCATCGCCTACATCCAACTCGAGAACACCACGCGCCCGCGCATGTTCGGCGCCCACGCGGTCGCGGCCGTGGGCTATTTCTGCATGGACGGCCCCGGGAACTTCCTGGACTGCGCCTCCAATGTCGACGATGCGGCCTGGGGCCGCACCGCCTGGTTCGTGTCGCACGATTCCTTCGGGGATTTCCCCGCCCACAAGGTCCGCGACGCCGAAGGCGGCGCGGCCTACCGCGCGGTGCGCGTCGAGTCCATCGACGAGGCCTACGCCTTCCCCCATACCTTCACCGTCTCGGCCGTCCCCGCCGCCGACGGGACCTGGCGCCTCACGGCCGCCAACCGCTGCGGCAAGCCCGTGCCCATCGAGTCGGCCCGGGACGCCGCCTCCGGCGTTTCTCTCTCTAAACTGCCGGACGGGACCTTCGGCATCGCCGCCCCCGCCGCCGGCCGGCTCCGACTCGAAGTGACGGCCAAACACTACTACGAGGCCGACGGCCGGCCCCGGACTTTCACGCTCTCGCTCGACCCTTCGGCCCCCTCCTTGGGGATCGAAACGGCCCGAAGCGCGCCACCGGCGGGGTTCTACGAAAGGAGAGGCCGCCGATGAGATTTGAGTTCGCGCTTTTCGCCATCCTCGCATGGTGTTGCGCCCCGGCCTACGCGGGGATGACCGCCGCGCCCGCGTCCTTGGAACAAATGAAGACCGACGCGGGCCTGCGCTTCGAAGGGCGCGCGTCCGGACCCTCGGCCGTCCTCGCCGAGCCCCCGGCCATGGGTGAACTGCAGGACATGGCGGAGCGCGCCGGGCGCATCGATGGCCTGCACTCCGAACCGATCATCAAGCCCCGCTGGCTTCCCAAATTCGTCAGGGACGTTCCCGCCTGGCGGACCGTGGAAGGCCCGACTCAGGATAAGGAAGGCTTCTTTCAGAGGCTGTGGCGGGCCCCGGCCTCCCTCTTCATCGGCCCGATCGGCGGCATGATCGACAACGCCCGTCAGTGGTCCGCGGTGGCTTGGAGCGGCGGCGACAAAGCCGGCGCCGTCATCGGGGCCGTCGGCGGCGGGCTCTTCGGCCTCATCGCCGGCGCCGTGATCGGAATCGCGGGCGCGGTGCTCAACGCGGCCCTGGCCGTCAAGAACTTGGCGACCGGCAGGCTCTAGCTCCGGCAGTCTGCCGACTGTACGCGCGTACAGTTGGGCCGTCAACAATCACGATCAGCGGGGCCTATTTAGGAGTCGCCGCGAGCTTCCGGGCGGGATTTCCCAGGAGAACCGGCGTCTGCTCCCGGTCCAACTTGGCCGCTTCCTTCTTGACGCGCGAGCCGCCGCCATTCTACAACAATGGCCTACCGAAGGTCCGGCGGCACCGGAAGGCCGATCCCCCGCATGCGCGCGAGCACCGCGGCGCCGTCGGCCGAACGTCCCTGCGCCCGATAGAGACGGGCCAGGTACTCGTAGGCCGCGGGATTGTCCGGGTTGAGCTCCAGGGCCCTCTTCCACAGCTTCTCGGCATCCGCGGGGCGGCCGCCGCGCGCGTAGGCAAGCCCGAGGTTTAGATAGGCCAGGTCGTTGGTCGGATAGTCCGAGAGTTCGGAGACAAATAAGCTCTGCGCCTCGGCCAGGCGGCCGCGCGCCATCTCGATAAGACCCAGGTTGTTGCGCGCCATGGGCTCCCGTGGGTTGAGCGCCAAGGACCTCCGGAAGCTGACCTCGGCCTCGGGGATGCGGCCGTCCAGGTAGAGCATGGCCCCGAGGTTGCGGTGGGCCAGCGGTAGGGTCGGTGAGTTGGCGGCCGCGTTGGTCCAGTAGCTGATCTTGTCCCGGTAGGGGGCGCTGGCCCGGAACGCCAGCAGGGCATAAGCCCCCAGGATGATCCCGGCGCGGGCCCAAGGCCCCGGTTTGAAGGCGTCGAGCCCCGAGGCCGCCCGGGTCTCGGCCAGCTCGATCAACAGCCCCCGCTGCGTCGCATTCATCCGCTTCTCCATCACTACC
>CAYJXJ010000063.1:12540-22709 GCA_964374095.1 uncultured Elusimicrobia bacterium | reverse complement strand
TGGTCGTCGGTGTCGAGCGTGTCGTCGGTGCGCTCTTTCCGGGCCTGCTCGCGGGGCATCTGGGGCCGGCCTCGATCGCCGCCTTCGGACTCACGGGGGCCCTGCTGGTCCCGGTGGGCCTGTGCTTCGCCGAGGCCAGCCGGCGCTTCGAGCGCAGCGGGGGTCCCTATCTCTACGCCGGCGATACCCTCGGCGCCCAGGCGGGCTTCGGGATCGGTTGGATGTGCTGGGTCACATCGATCTTTGGTTGGGCCGCCGTGGCCAACGCCGTGCCCGCCTACCTCGGCCATTTCGGAGGGGTTTTTTCCAAGCCCGTCTTCTGCAAGGGCATGACCGCGGCGGTGATCTTGTTCCTGGGCGCCATGAACTACCGCGGCGTGCGCGCCGGGGCGTGGACCTCCAACTTCTTCACCGCGGCGAAGCTCATCCCGCTGGCGGTGTTCGTCGCGTGGGGATTGCCGCATGTATCCCTGGCCGGCGTCGTCCCCTTCGCCCCCAAGGGATGGTCGGGGCTGGGGCCGGCGTGTTTCCTCGCCTATTTCGCCTTCCAGGGTTTCGAGGTGGTCCCGGTGCCATCGGGCGAGGTGCGCGACCCCGCCCGCAACGTTCCGATCGCCTTGGTGGGCGCCCTCGTGGGAGCGGCCGTGCTGTACATGCTTGTCCAATGGGTCGCCGTCAACTCCTATCCGGCTCTGGCCGGCTCCCAGCGCCCGCTGGCCGAGGCGGCCGAGCGGCTCATGGGCGGCTGGGGGGCGGCGCTCATCGTCGCGGGGGCGGTCTGTTCCACGACGGGCTTTTGCTCGGGGACGGCCCTGGTCGCGCCGCGCTATCTCGTGGCCTTGGCCGAGGGGGGAGACATTCCTCGCTGGTGGGGCGTTCCCCACCCGGACTACGGCACGCCGGGCCGGGCCGTGGTCGCCACCACGGGCCTGACCTTGGCCGCGGCCATGGCTTTGGATTTCGGCCGCCTGGTGGATTTCAGCAACGTCGTGGTCTGCGCCCAGTACGTGGCGACCTGCGCGGCGGTCTGGGTGTGGCGGCGGCGGGAAGGAAGGCGGGGGGGATTTCTTCCCTTGGCCGGGATCGCGGTCACGCTCTGGCTCGGCGCGCAGGGCGGACTGGCCCAGGTGTGGTGGTCCTTGGGTCTGCTGGCCGCGGGTTTTGGCTTGCGGCGGCTGGCGCGGACACAGGGAATTTTCGCCTTGCGCGGCCGCGATTTTCGACGTAAACTTAATCGCGATGCCTGAGACTCAGGAATACTCCCCGGAGCTCAACCGCAAACGGACCGCGGTGACGACCTTTCTGACCACGCTGATGACCAGCGCCAAAACGAGCCTGCTCTACAAGGCGGGCCACACCATGGGCGTGCAGATCAGCGAGCGCATGGTCGGGGTGCTCAAACAGGCCCTGGGGACCGAGCAGAACCTCCCCCTCGAGGTCAAGGCCAAGACCGTGGTCTTAGAGGAGAGCGAGTTGACCCCGACGGCCGAGATCACGCTCTTCGCCTCGGCCCTGCACACCCTCGGCATCGGCGGCGTCCTCTTCACCAACCGCGTCACCCCCGAGGGAATGGCCGAATTTTTCCGCATCCTGATGTCGAGGCCCGATGAGCAGAAAACACTGACCGATCTGCAGAAAGCGGTGCAGACCACGCGCATCGACGGCCTCCAGCTCAATTTCATCCTGAGCTTCGTCTCCACGGGCGAGACCGAGGTCAAGCCCCAGAAGCCCGGCAACCTCAGCGAGGAGCAGATACTCGCCTTCTGCCGGGGGGCGACGCTCCCCGACTTCATGGCCCTCCTGCTGCGCCAAAACGAGGAGCTCATCGGCAAGGAGGCCGAGGCCGTGACGGCCCTGCTGGACCGGGCCCTCTACCGGGAGGTCCCCATCGAGAAGTTCGAGGCCGAGATGCCCTGGTCGCTCTACGACCCGCGCATCCGGGGGCATTGGGACGCCCTGCGGGCCGCGGCGGCCTGGCGGCCGAAGTCTCGCGGCGCCCCGCGCGCGGACCAGCCGCGCGCCCCGAGGCAGCGCTGGGCGGTCGCGCCCCTGCTCTCCTGGGCGGGGCTCTACGAGGCCAAGGAGTTGGAGCGGCTCCATGACCGGCATGCCCACGAGACCAAGGAATCGCTCATGCTGGCCCTCCACAAGACCCACGCCATCCTCGACCATCCCGTGGGCCCCAGCCAGCCCAAGTACGCCCTCCAGGCCTACGTCCGGCTCCTGGCCGAATTGGGCCGGATCGGGCGCGTCGAGGTCCTCCTCCAGGAGTTCGACCGGTGGACGGCCATGCGGGAGGACGTGGGCATGGCGCCGCTTTTCCAGGGGTTTCAGGAGTCCCTGCGGGAAAAGGTGGTCAAGCCGGTCTTCGCCGAACCCTTCGTCGCCCAACTGGCGACGATCCCGGTGTCCGACGCTGAAACTCTCGAGCGTCTGTCGTCCTTCGCGGTTTTCATGGGCGAGGGGTTCGTTCCCCTGATGCTCGAACAGCTGCGAAACGTCCAGGACAAGGACCATCGCGCCAAGCTCTGCGCCCTGCTCACCCAGGTCGGCAAGGCGGTCGGGGTCAAGCCCCTGGTGGAGGCCCTCGCCGACCCGGATTGGTTTTTGGTCGTCAACGTTATCGGCATATTAAACGACATCGCCGAGCCGGCCAACGCCCCCGCGGTGGTCCCCTGCCTCAAGAACGGCCATCCCAAGGTCCGGGAGTCGGCGGTGCGGTTCCTCGGCAAGTTCGGCTGTCCCGAGGGCGCCGAGGGACTGGCCGAGTTTATCGGCACGACCTCTCATTTCGAGGAGACCGGCAAGGCCGTGATCGCGCTCTCTTTGCTCAATGTTCCGGGCATCGGCGAGATGCTCCTGAAGGCTTACGCGCGGACGCCGGACTACGACACCAAGGTTTCGGTGGTCCGCGGGCTCGGCCGGCAGGGATCGGCCAAGGCGGTGGCCTTGCTGAAGGAGACCGCCCGGCGGTCTTGGTATGAGATTCTGACGGGCCTCAACAAGGAGCTGCGCAAGGCCTCCAAGGAAGCCCTCGAGACGCTCAAGAAGGAGGGCCACGCCTGATGGCCAAGCGCGTCCGCAAGTCCCGGGCCCAGAATCTGCGCTGGACCCAAATGGTTGAGGCCCTGCACTTGATGAACTTCGCCTTCAACAACATACGGCTCTACCCGCCCGCGCATACCGAGGTGGTCGGCGTCCTCACGAAGCTGTTGGAGACCTTGAACCCTATTTTGGAGGAGCAGGACGACATCGGCTTCGGCTTCATGGACGAGCTCCTCTACATCGAGGGCTCGATGTCCATCGAGGAGACCGCCAACAACCAGATGCTGGTGGACCGCTTCGTCAAATGCCGGGTGAAGTACCTCATCTACATGAAGGGCGTCACCATCGAGCAGCTCTCGACTTTTTTTCAAATCCTCAACACCGAGGCGATCAAGGCCTCGGCGGTCACGGCCTCCGAACAGCTCGCCCAGAAGGGCATCGAGACCATCCACATCGTCGAGGCGGAGGTCGACGATCTGGCCTCCAAATCCAAATCCGCCAAAAAGCGCACCCTCCTGGACTGGTACCTCAAGGCCATGGACGTGCTCAAGGCCGCCCAGGAACAGCTCAAGACCTCCGTGGAGGCGGACTTGAAGCCCCTCCACCGGCTCGTCGACGACATGACGGCCACGATGCGCAGCAAGGGGCACGAACCCTATCTCCTGCTGCCGCACCTGACCCGTTCCCTGGATCCGCATCTGACCCATGCCGTCAACGTCGCGATTTATTCCTGCGCCCTGGGCGACCTGCAGGGGCTCAACAGCGGCCAGATCAACAACCTCGTCCTGGGCGCTTTCCTCCATGACTTGGGGCGGACCACGATTCCGCCCGAGTGGACTCAGGACCACACGCCCCTTTCCGAGGCCGAACGCCTCATCGCCCGCCAGCACTGCGAGTGGGGCTTCCTCCTCCTGTGCCGCCAGGACGAGCTCCCGCCGCAATTCTCCCTCCTGGCGGCGCATCACCACGCCGGGTCCGGGGAGGGGGGCTACGCCCCGGATTCCTTCCATCGTCTCCTGGCCTTCGCCGACACCTACGACCTGGCCATGTTCAGCGACCGCTATTACTGGCGCAAGAGCCGCCTCGACCGGGCGTTCTACAAGATCGTCAACTCGCGCGGGGGCCGCTTCGACCCCCTCCTGGTCAAGCTCCTGGTCAACTGCGTGGGATTCTACCCCGTGGGTTGTGTGGTGCGCTTGGTCGACGGCCGTTTGGGCATCTCCGTGCGGCCCAACGCGGCCAACCCCGGCCGGCCCAAGGTGTGGATGTTCCAGGAGACGCCTCCGCCCCCGCCGCCCCCGGAGCCCGTTGCCGAGGGAACCTTCGTCATTGCCGCGCCGGTTCCGGAGGAACCTCCGCCGGTGATCGTGGATCTGGGCGAGCTGGATGAAGCCGGGCTGGCCTTCAAGCACGCGATCGCCGCGGTCGCCGGCCCGCCCGCGGGGGTGGACGTCGGCCGGCTTCTCGACGGCAAGAAGGAGCATCTGCTCAGCTACCAGATATGACCTCCCCGGTCCCCGAGTCCGGACTCGCGGAGTCTCTGGCGGCATCCTTGCGCCAGGCCCGTATCCACCTCGATGGATCGGCGATCGGCGCCGATATCGACGGGCGCTTGGAGCCCTACCTCGCTCTCCTCGAGGCTTATGCCCGTCGGGGCGACGTGGAGGTGTTGCTGCGGGAATGCTCGGTCTGGCGGGGTTGGTCCGGTCACCCGGCCTTGGGCGCGAGGTTTCAGGAGGTCCAGGGGCGCCTTCAGCAAGCGCTCGGTCAGCCGGATTTTGCCCGCCGCCTCGGGGTTTATCTGCGGGGTCGCCGGGTAGACGATATCGCGGAGTTCCGGGATTTCTTGAGCTTCGTCCTATTCTTGGGCCCCGGCATGGTGCCCGTGCTTCTTGAGGAATTGCGCGGAGTCTCCGACCGGACCCTCCGCCACAAACTGGCCTATCTGCTGGCCTCGCTGTGCCGCCTGTTGGGAACCGCCGTCGTGCGCGCGGCGCTCCGCGACCCCGACCCCCGGCACGCGGAGGCGGCGCTGGGGATACTCCAAGAAGCCGGGGGAAGCGAATCCTTCGACGACATCCGCGCCCTGACGACCCATGCCGACAAGCGCCTGCGTCTGGCGGCCTTGCGGGCGATGTGCCGGATGGGAGGGCCGGGGGCCGCCGCGGCGATCTCGGAGTTCATCACCTCCGGGCCCGACGCCGGGGAGTTGGGACAGGCCATTGCGTTCCTGGCCGCCATGGAGGCGCCGGGGCTGGAGCGCGCGCTGATTGCGGCCTACGCGCGCGCTCCCGACAACGCCATCCGGGTCGCCGTGGCCCGGGCCCTGGCGCGCTTCCCCAGCGCGGAGAGCGTGCGCTTCCTCGGGGAGATCTCCCGACGGAGCTGGTATGAGATCCTGACGGGGGGAAAACGCGAGCTTCGGCTCGCGGCCCTCCAGAGCCTGGCGGCGATCCGCCGGCGCCAGGCCCGCCGGGGCTAGGTCAGCTCGCCTCGTCGGCGAAAGCCTGCAGGAACTTCTCGTCCTTGTACATCTCGCGGAGTATGCGCACCATGTCGGTGAGCGAGACGATCCCGACCACGTTGCCCCTCTCCGTGATGGGCAGGTGGCGGAACTGCCCCTTGGCCAGGCACTCGAAGACCTGGCGCACCGGCTCGTCGCGGTCCACGGTGACCATGCGCCGCGTCATGACGGCCTGGACCTGAGTCGTTTTCGGATTCAGGCCCTCGGCCACCACGCGGCGCACGACGTCGCGCTCGGTGAAGATGCCTTCGGGCTTGGGCAGCCTGCCGACCAGGACCGAGCCGATGTTCTTCTTCTTCATCAGCGCCGCCGTCTCCCGGACCGAGGTGCCGGGCGGCACGCAGACGACGTCCTTGGTGATCACCTTCGCCGTGTTTGCCATGTTCGTGTTATAGCAAATCCGCGCGGGCGCGGGAACTGTACCCGGGTACAGTCGGCGGGCTTGGGGGGTTGGCGAGCCTTACGACACGGCTGACCTGCGGGCGCTATAGACTCTCTTCACCGGTGCCTGGCGCCCTGTCTTGGGATTGGCGTAGATGTCGTGCCGGCCCCCGTGCCGCTTGAGATAGCAACCTGCGGTGACCAGCTCCCGTAGGAATTCCCGGTGCCTCACGCCGGGACCAGGATGGATTTTGTATGGGCGCGCTTTCGGAGGGAGCCCTGCTCCTTCATAACAAGGCTATAGGCGTCGCAAATGTTCTCTTCGAGTTCCCTCAGGGTTTCCCCTTGACTAAAGACGCCGGGAACCTCGCGGAGTCGGCCGACGAACCACCCCTGGTCCTGCCAATATTCAAGCGTGAATTTCACTGTCATCGGATGCTCCTTGAAGTTAGTATAAGGCCAGATTCCGTCCTAGTCAAGAGCCTTTTGCGTCGTTGCCGTTTTCGTGACCTAACGCCGAGGATCTGCCGCCGCGGCTATAGGAACTCCTTTGAGCCGCGGTCGGCAGAATCCCGTGTTAGGCGCCGTCTCTGCTGCCTCAAGCATTTGTTCACCGGAACTGAATTACAAGATTGCGGTGAAGCGCATTGGCTATTTTGGACAGGGTTTCGAGCGTCAGGTTCTGATCCGCCCGCTCGATGCGCGAAATCACAGATTGCGTTGTGCCGATCGCTTTCGCGAGCTGATTTTGCGTTAAGCGAGCGCGTTCCCGCGCTTTCGCAATATCGATCGCCATGCGCACCTCGACATCAGCCTTCGCATAGGCGGCCTTCCACGCGGGGCTCTTCTCCGCCTTGGCAAAAACCTCATCCAGAGACACGCTACCGCTAATGCGCTTCTTCATAAATCCTCCCAACACTCTCGACTTATCCAATCGGCCAGCGACTTGCGGGATTTCTCAATTTCGCCCGCCGGAACCGTCTGTGACTTTTTCAAAAAGGCATTGGTTACGACCACGATATCCTTCCAAAACGAATACAGAAATCGGTGCTGGTGATGCTGGATGATGATCCGGAGCTCCCAAACGCCGTCTCGAAGATGCTTCCCGTAATCCTGGGGGATGTCCGGCCCCAACTCCGCCAGCGCCATGAACCAACGCTTTGCCTTGGCTTGGTGACCGGCCTCCATTTCGCGCGCATAATCGCATGCCTGGCAGCGCCCATTGCTCGCGCGGTAGAAGGCGATCCTGTATTTCAAGCTACTTAAAGTATAGCATATGCGCTATGCCTGTCAAGACCCGAAGGGGAGCGTGAAATAGTCCAAAGCGCGCCTAACGCAGGGGCTGACCCGCGGCCGCTATTGGACTCTCCTAACCTGCCGCCCGTCGGGTCAAGCCGATGGTTAGGCCCTGCAACCCTCGTTATCGGGCTTGCGGTGAATGTTCCCGCAGCCAGTTTCCGAGAACACCGGACCTCCTCCTTGAACTCCCTTCTATGCCGTTCCGCCATTTCCTGACCTCGTGCTTTGACTCCCCCACCTCATTTACTAAATTCACGCTCACCGGCTGACCGCGTATGGGTCTACTTTGAATTAGACGGCCCCGGCTGAATCCGGTATTCCAGGATTTTCGTATCTTGCGGAATTCTATTTGTTCCACCAGTACAATGCAATGGAATTCACCTTGTGTTGGCCCGGCAAAGGCCGCCGCGCCGGTCGGCCTAACACAATTCCAAGGATTTGCCGCTGGCATCAAATTAGCATTATCCCGCATCTATTTTCTTGCTAAAAATCGTCTCCCGGCGTCCGGCAAAGGCCGCCACTCCGGTCGGCCTAGGGGGCCTTGAGAGCGGGCGTCGAGGAGCGGGGGGGGCGGCCGCCGTGAGAGCCGGCAGGGGGGCTGCTGATTTTCCGGGAACTTTTTGGGGGGGTCGATCGTATAGGGGGGAGCGTGCGCGCCCGCCGAACACCGGTACGCGCCTACAGCGGGAGGTAACATGGACCTCAGGAGTCTCAAGGACGACGAACTTCTCACACAGCTCAAGACCTTGGTGCGCCAGGAGCGGGAGGAGACGGCTTCGGTCATCGCCCATCTGGCCGAAGTAGATCACCGGGACCTGGCGCGGGAGCGCGGATATCCGTCGCTCTTCGAGTACTGCCTCCGTGAGCTGGGCTATTCGGAGGCCAGCGCCTACCACCGGATCAGGGCCGCGCGTGCGATCCGCAAGCGGCCCGACCTCCTCGACATGCTCAGGCGCGGCGAATTGCACCTGCGTGCGCTCGTGCTCCTGCATCCTTACCTCGACGACCCGGGGGCCGACGGGTTGATCGAGCGGGTTCGAGGCAAGACTCAGCGCGAGGTCAAGGCGATCCTCGCTCCCCTGTCGCCCCAGCCGCCGACGCATGATGTGGTGCGGGTCATTTCCATCCGCCCGCCTTCGGCGGAGGATCTGCCGCTGTTTTCCGGCGAACCGGTGGACGGCCCTGCCGAACCGGCTCAGACGCGGGTGGCGGCCTCCTTCCAAGGAGGTCCGTTGATAATGGACCTGTTGGAACGGGCCCGGGCGTTGATGCGGCACAAGTTCCCGGATGGCCGTCTTGAAGATGTGGTGGGAGCGGCCCTCGAAGCCCTGCTGAGTCTCAAGGACCCTGACCGTTGGCCGATTTCCCAACGCAGGGATTGCGCGACTCGCAAGATTCCAAGGTGGATCCGACGCGAGGTTTGGAGGCGAGACCACGGGAGATGTTCTTTTGCGGCGCCGGACGGCCGGCGGTGCGGGAGCCGGTCCCGGCTCGAATTTGACCACGTGATCCCCTGGTCCTTGGGAGGAACTTCGAACGACCCCGCCAACATCAGGCTCCTCTGCGCCGGTCACAATCGGGTCGCGGCCCGTCAAGCGGGGTTGGACCTGTGGGGGTCGCAAGACAAGACGGCGGCCGGCGCCGCTCTCGGCACATCCTAGCGACGGGCCCGGAACTGTACCCGGGTACAGTTGGGCGCCGGCAATTTTGTAACATCCCTCCGTCATGGCGGCGCGCGGAGTTTCCCTCTGGCTGAAGGTCCTCGGAGGACTGGCGGTCGCCGGCGTCCTGACCCTGGGAGCGGCGACCTGGGCCCTGAAGAAATACCTTCCCCCCGAGCGGGTCCGGGAGCTCATCCTCACCCAGGCCCGCAAGGTCTTGGGCCGCGAGGTGCGCGTCGGGGACGTCGAGATCGGAGCGCTCCAGGGCCTGGTGGTCAAGAACCTGAAGGTCTCCGAGCGCCCCGACTTCGCCGCCGGGGAGTTCGCCTCCCTGGATTCATTCCAAGTGCGCGTGCGCCTGCTGCCGCTCCTTTCCCGGAAGGTCGCCGTGGACAAGGTCCGGGCCGAGGGCCTGACCCTTTCCGTGCATCGGTTCGCGGACGGAAACTTTAATTTTTCCGATATCGCGGCCTCGTCGGCCGCGGGGGCCGCGGGCAAGGGCGCGCCGGCCGCGGCCCTGCCCCTGGCCGTTTCAATGGAGGTGGGTCTGGCCGAGCTTGGGGAGGCGAGGATCAAGTTCCGCGATGAGCTCTCCGGCGCCAAGGGCACGCTTTCCATCGCGGCGGCGGCGGTCCGCCGCCTGCGCCTCTCCGGCCCCTTCGGCCTGGCGGTCAAGGCGGAGCTCGACGGGATCTATGGCAAGAGGCCCGTCAAGGGCGCCGTCGACTTCGACGCGGATGTGGATTTGGCCGGACTGCGGCCTTCGGGGATGACGGCCACCTTCGGCCGATTCTCCGCGGAAACCCTGGGCATGAAGCTGGTTGGAAACGGGGTGGTCCGCAACCTGGAAGGGCCCTCGCTGACGTTCCGGGCGGACGTCTCCGGCCGGGGCGTCGAAGGCCTGGAGGTCATCATCGCCTCCGCGGCCCTGGCGAATCTCAAGTTCGAGCCGATTCCGGACTTCTACGCCGAGTTCCAGGCCACCTCCAAGGGATTCACGCTGGAGCCGATCCCGGAGCTCAAGGTCCCCACGGTGCCGGTGCCGGAGGCGACGGTGGCCTTTAAGGGGGTTTGGCGGGGCGGTGATCTTGAGATCGCCTCCATGCGATTGGATTCGCCGCGCGCCAAGCTTACGGGCAAGGGCGCGGTCGGCGGCGTCCTGTCGGGGCGCCCGACCTTCAAGGGATCCGTGGCCTTCGACGTGGATACGCCGGAGATCAAGGCTTCCGACCTGCCCGTCCGGATCGAACAACTCCCCG
>CAYJXJ010000063.1:0-12530 GCA_964374095.1 uncultured Elusimicrobia bacterium | reverse complement strand
CAAGGGAACCCTCGATGCCGCCGGGTCGGACCTCTCCGTCGACGCGGCACTCGAGAGCCGCTTCGGCAAGGTGCAGGCCAAGGGGACGGTGAGCGACTACCTTTCGCCGAAGCCCCGGGGCGCGGTCGAGGCCCAACTCGACCTCGAATTTCCGGAGACCAAAGCCTCCGACCTGCCGGTGCCGGTCGCGGGAATGCCCGCGGGCTTCATCATCCCCGCGGTGAAGATCCGGGGCCGGGCGGGACTGCGGGGGGCCGATCTCTCGGTGGACGGGCTCAAGCTAGAGTCCAAATGGGGGGGTGTCGAGGTCGCGGGCACCGTGGGCAAGGCCCTCTCCGGCAAACCCGAGCCCCAAATCTGGGCCAAGCTCAACCTCGATCTTCCCGAAACTCCGGCCGCCATGCTGCCGATGGCGCCCAAGGGTTTGCCCGCCGGCTTCGTGATTCCGGCGCTCAAGATTCGGGGCAAGGCCGGCCTGCGCGGAACACAGGCCGAACTCGATGGGTTCAGGGTCGAGTCGCCGTGGGGGAGCGTGGAGGCTTCGGGATCCGTGGCCAAGGCTTTATCGGACAAGCCCGAGCCGAACATTTCGGCGCGGCTCAACCTCAAGCTCCCGGAAATCCCCGCCGCGTCTCTCCCGCTGACGTTGCCGGGGCTCAGGCCTGGGCTCAAGCTCCCGGCGGCCCAGATTTCCGGGGGACTGGCCCTGGCCGGCGACAACGCCACGCTCTCGGGCCTCGAGGTCCGCACCGCCTTGGGCCGAGTGGTGCTGTCCGGCGCCGTGGCCAAGGTCCTCTCCGGCAAGCCGGCGCCCAAGCTCGACATCGCCGCGCTCCTCAAGCTTCCCGCGGCCACCACCTCGGACTTGCCGCTTCGACTCGAGGGGATGCCTCCCGGAGTCGCCATCCCCGCCGCTGAGGTCGAGGGAAAGGTCAGGGTCTCCGAGGACGAGCTTCGCGTCGAGTCCCTGGAGGCCCGGATCAAGGAAGGCCGGGTTTCCATCTCCGGCGTGGTGCGCGGCTGGCTCGGCCCCAAGCCGGACCCCGACCTGCAGGTCAATGCCGCGCTCAACTTGCCGGCCATCAAGTCCGCGGACATCCCGCTGCCGGGCGTGCCGCAGGGCCTGGAATTCCCCGAGATGCGCCTGGAGGCCGACGTCAGGGCCAACCGGGACAAGCTCCGGGCCCGCAAGCTGCGCGTCGAGATGGGGAAAAACCACTTCGAGCTCGACGTGTCCATCAACAACCTGGGGCTGCGCGATCCCGCCGCCTTCGATTGGCGCCAGTGGCTCGGACGCGTCGACCTGAAGATTCAGGCCTCGCTGGCCAAGCTATCGCAGGTCACGCCGCAGACCCGCGAGCTCAATCTGACCGGCTTGTTCTTCGGAGAGGTGGTGGCCACGGGGAGGCTCGTCGACCCAACCCTCAACGGGACGGTTCAGTTCAAAGACCTCGGCCTCAAGGCCTGGGGACTTGAGATCGCGGGATTTACGGGGGAGGCGCGGTTTGACCCGCGCTTGAACCTGGCGCGCCTCGACATCCCGAGGCTCAAGGGGCGCGTCGGAGCGGGGACCCTCGAGGTCGACTACACGGTCATGAACTACGACACCCTCCATCCCAAATTCGACATCGACGCCAAGCTCGATGTCCTGGACCTCGAGCCCTTCCTGGAGGCCAAGAGGGCCTTCTCCGCGGGCAAGGCCGAGTTCCAGGGCCGGCCCGCCAAGGGCGATGGGGTCTCCCTCGACATCGCCGTGGACATCGCGCGCAGTTTCAAGATCGGCAAACTCCGCCATCCCAACCTGGAGGTCTCCGGTCTCGATCTGAGCCTGCAGCTTCGGGACGTCACGCCGGACCTCAAGCGCGTGAGCGGGAGCGCCAAGGTCAAGATCGGCCCCGCCCGCTTCATGGACCTGGCCAAGATGATCCAGCGGGAGCCCGCGCTCAAGGCCCTGTCCGCGCCTATCCGGACTTTCCAAAGCCTGCCCGGCATACTTGGTTTCCCGGACCTCAACAAGGCCCAGCTCTATTACGTCGACGGCGACTACGAATTCGACAAGGGGGTCATGACCCTCAAGAAGAGCCTCATCTGCGGCCGCAAGCTGGAGGCCTCCGCCGAGGGCACCATCAACCTCGCCGATGAAAGGCTCGACCTCCGGATGCTGGCCCAGGCCGGCAACTTCGCCCCCAAGGCGATCACCGTCACCGGGACCATCTCCAATCCCGAGCACAAGATCGGCAAGTTCATCATGGAGATGGTCTGCCCCCGCGGCGGCTAGCCCCGGCGGAGGCTGGAAGCCTGCGCCGGAAAATGCTTCAATCCTTCCGTTAGGGAGGCGAAATGAACACCAAAGTTTTCCTGTCGTTCTTACTTTCCGTTCCTCTTGCCGTTCAAGCCGGTGAGCACCCGAAGGAGCACCCCGAGCATCCCAAACCCGCCGCCGCTCCCGCGGCCAAGCCCGCGGCGGCCAAACACGAGCATCCGGAGGACAACGCCGCTCCCCAGGCCGGCTCCCCCGAGTGGGTCAAGCGGATGACCAGGGAATACACCAAGGCCGTGGAGAGCCATATCAAGACCGCCGGTCCCACCGGCAGTCTCACGGTTCCCGACGACAAGCTCAAGAAGGATTGGGGCCTCAAGCTTAAGCGCCTCCATAAGGACAAGGTCGTGAGCTTGGGCGGCAACCGGTTTTTCGCCTGCGCCGACTTCAAGGACGCGGCCAAGGGCTCCAAGGACACCGTGGACCTCGACTTCTACGCCATGAAGGCCGACGACGGCTCCTGGAAGATCGAGCGCGTCCTCATCCACAAGGTCAACGGCGCGCCCCGCTACACCTACAACGATAAGAACGAGATGGTGCCGGCGCGCTAGGCCGCCGGGCCGTGGTCGTCGTCCTGGTCAAGCCCCGCATCCACTGGAACACCGGCAACGTCGGCCGCACCTGCGTCGCGGCCGGGGTCCCGCTGCACCTGGTCGGCCCGCTGGGGTTTCGGCTCGATTCCCGGGAGATACGCCGCGCGGGGCTCGACTACTGGGAGAAACTCGACCTCACGGTGCACGGGAGCCTGGACGCGTTCATGAAGGCGCTCCCGCCGAGGGAGCGGCTGATGTTGTTCTCGCCGGAGGCATCCCGGCCGTTCTGGGAGGCCGACTATCGGGGGGATTCGTGGCTTATCTTCGGCAGCGAGGACGACGGCCTGCCGCCGCCGCTGAGAGAACGCTTCCCGGATAGGCTCTTCAGCATCCCGGCGACCGGGGCGGTACGATCGCTCAACCTTTCCACCGCGGCGTCGGTCGCGCTTTACGAAGGTCTGCGGCGCATCGGCCTTCCGTCGGCATTTGCGGGTCCCGGGCCGCTCCCTCGAGTGAATCAGGCCGCGGCCGCGGCCTTGCCGGGGGTGACGGCCAGCATGGAGCGGGCGATGGCGGGGACGAAGTTGGGACGCAGAAGGCGCGGGTCGTAATCCTTCAGCCTTTTCTCGTTCTCGCGCAGGCAGGTGTTGACGAACTCGCGCATGGTGAAGTCGCCGAAAGAGGCGTGCGCGTTCATGGTGAAATTGTCCTGGTTGAGGCCTTCGGAAGCGGCCCCTCCGAGCTCCACGGCGGTCTTCACCCGGCTGTAGATCTGCAGCCACATCGCCAGTCCCCGGCGGAACAGATAGCCGGGCCGGCGGGCGAAGGGGAGCTTGGCCTGGCAGTAAGCCACCCAGTTGACGTGGAAGATGATGTGGCGGCCCTCCTCCTGCATGATCGGCTCGAAGAGATTGACGAGGGCGGGCGTGAAGAAACCCGAGTCCCGGGCCAGGGCGAAGAGGCCGAAAGCGAAAAAGGAATCGAAACACTCCCCGTAACCCACGCGCATGAAGGTCCAATGGGGGTCCTTCGGGGGAGTCAGGTCCGGGCTCCGGAAGGTCTCCAGGCCGTAGCGGTCGGCCATGATCTTGAGTATTTGGGCGTGGCGCAGCTCTTCGTAGCCCTGCAGCGAGATGGCCTCGGAGAGCAGGGGGTCTTTCTCGGCCTTGCCGAGCTCCTCTACCTTCATGGCGGTCTCGGCCTCGGTCTTGACCGCCTCGTCCCAGATCGGCAGGGCCCTGAGGCGCCCGAGCGTGGCCTCGTCGAGCTCGGGCCAATCGAGCTCCAGGGGCTTCCAGGGGATGTGGGTGTCGATGAAGAAGCGGCAGAGGACTTCTTTGTGTTCGGGCGAGCCGGGCCGCAGAGGCTCCATGACCGAATTTTCCCATTTTCCGTCGACGGAGTCAAATCGTGGTCGACGACTCCTAGAAGCTCCATTGGGCGTTGAGCGAGAGATTGAACCCCGGCGCGTCCACGCCCGAGCCGTGCTCCCGGTAGGCCGCGTCGAGCAGGTTCTCCATCGCACCCTGGACCCGGGTGGAGGGCGTCGGCGAAACGCCGGCCCGCGCGTTCCAGGTCGCCCAGGCGGGAGTGCCGGCCGGGTTGATGCGCGGGTCGAGGCGGTCCGACGGAGACAGCCGCCGCTGGGCCGCGGCCATGCGCAGGTGGGATTGGGCCCAGGGCTTGAAGGGGCCGGTCCCCTCCCAGCCCGCTCCGGCCAGGCCCATGGCCGGCGGGATGCGGGTCAGGGCGACTCGGCCCGAGCTGTCCCGGCCGTAAATCCAGGAAGCGTTGCCGCGCGCCGAAAATCCCCCGCCGAGGTCCAGCCGCCCATCCCACTCCAACCCCTGGATGTAGCCCCTACCGGAGTTCGAGCGCTGGAAGACGGGGGCGCCGTTGATCGCGGCCAGCCCGTTGAAGGAGCCGCGGGCGCGTTCGATGCGATCCGTGAGTCGGGAGTGAAACAGAAACAGGCTCTGGCGGAGCCCGCCGAGCCGATGCCGCGCCCCCAGCTCCAGGCCCAGGCTCTTCTCGGGCCTGAGACCCGTGGCAGGGGCGTCCACGCCGGAGGGACCGCTCTTCAAGGCCACCGTGTCGTTGAGGTTGGGCGGCCGGAAGCCCTGCCAGACACTGGCCACCAGCAGGAGGGATTCCGCGGCCTGCCAGGAGGCTCCCGCCCCCCCGGTCCAACTGCGGTAGCTGTCCCGGAATTCCGAGCCGGCGAAGGGGGACCGAAGCTGGGAGCGCGCCCGAATCCAGCTGAAGCGGGCGCCTCCCTCCAGCGTCCAGGCGGGCGCAAGGCTCCAGCGGCCGAGGGTAAAGGCTCCGGCTCCACCGTAGCGGGAAGCGTCGGGATAGTTCGCCTCCCCGTCCCGGGCGGTCACAAAGCCGCTGGGCAGGTGCACGTCCTTGCGGAAGCTCCGGATGAGGTCTTCGTAGGCCTCCACACCCGCCACCAGCCTCCAGCCCGCCGCGGGCTGGAGGCCGGCTTCCACGCGGATTCCCAGGGTGTCCGCCACGTCCCCCTGCTCCTGGCGGGTCTGGGAGTCGGTCCTCTGCTGGAAGGTCCGGGTCTCCTGCCGGTGCCAATACCCCTTGGCTTCGAATTCCCGCAGGAGCCCCTCCACGTCGTCGGTTTTGACCTCCCCGACCACCAGGTCGCGCTGCTCGGCTGGGATCAGGAACTCCGAAAATTCCCCGGGTCCCCCGTAGCGCCGCGCGTCCCGGTACCGGTCATAGCGCGGGACGCCCTCCTGCCGGGCGTGCTGGGCCGTCAGCCTCAGCGCCGTTTCTCCGATCAGCCAATCGGCCGCGCCGTCCACGAAGCGGCCCGAGTATCCGGTGGGCCGGGCCTTGCCCAAGGCGCCGCCGAGGTCCAGGTCCGAGAATGAAACCAGGCTGGCTCCGGCGAGGACGCCCGCGCCCGCGCGGTGGCCTTCGACTTCCGCCCGTCCCATCCGGCCGGAATCGGCGCTGCGCCAGGTCGCCGACAGGCGGCCCCCGGCTTGGGGGGGGCCCGCGAGGGTCCTGCGCCGGCGCGGGACGACGTAGACCACGCCGCCCAGGGCATCGCCGCCGTAGAGCACCGAGCCGGGTCCCCGCAGGACCTCGATCGACTCGACCGTCTCGGGGTCGATCAGCGCCAGGGACTGCACGTTCTCCGTGACGGCATTATTCAGGCGCGCGCCGTCGATGAGCACGAGGTTGTCCTTGCCGATGTGGCCGCGCACCGAGACCGCGGCCTTGCCGGGCATGGTCCTTTGGACGAGTATGCCGGCCTCCTCGCGAAGGGCCTCGGCTGCGGAGGCCCCGCCGCGGCGCAGGAGTTCCTCACGGGACACGCCGGTGACGGCCCGGAGGCTGCGGCGGGGGGATTCAAGCCATCGGGAGGCGGTGATGACAAGGGGCTCGAAAGGTTCGAGGTCGGCCGCAGCGCCTGGCGCGGGGGCGGCCAGAACGGCGAGAAGGAAGGCTCGTCTCATGGGTTCGGCCGGTTTGATAGAATTGTAGCACGATGGAGCGAAAGGCGGTCCCCTTCCTCAAGACCCTCTTCGTCTGCGTCAACGCGCGGGCCGACGGCCGGACGGCCTGCGCCAATCCGGGCCGGGGCGGCGACGAGGTCTGTTCGGCCTTGAAGCATGAGGTCAAGAAGCGGGGCCTCAAGGGCCGCGTCCGCGTGGCCCGCGCGGGGTGCCTCGACCTTTGCGAGAAGGGCCCCAACGCTTTCCTCTATCCCGAGGGCCGCTGGTATTCGGGCCTCAAGCCCGAGGACGTTCCGGCCTTGCTGGCCGAACTCTCCCCCTCACGTGGCCCAGGCGATCCTCCGGCCGACCGCGCGGCGTAGGCGCGCCTCATAGTCCTGCGCCGTTATCTCGACGGCCCCGCAGCGTTTGAGGTGCGGGGTCATGAACTGAACGTCGAGCAGTTCGAAGCGGCGTTCTCGGAGCCCGGCGACCAAGGCGGCCAGCGCCACCATCCCGGCGTCGGTGACCCGGTGGAACATCGACTCGGCCATGAAGGCCGCGCCCACGCGCACCCCGTAGACCCCCCCGGCCAGATGGCCCTCTTGCCAGGCCTCGGCGCTGTGGGCCAGGCCGCGGCGGTGGAGCTCGCCGTAGGCGCGGCGGATCTCGGGGGTGATCCAGGTGGTCCGCCTCCGGGCGCAGGCCGCCACCACCCCGTCGAAATCCTGGTCGAAGGTCACGGCGAAGCGCGCGGCCCGCAGGCGGCGGGCGGCCGCGCGCGAGGTCCGGAAGCCCTCCAGGGGGATGATGGTTCGGGGATCGGGCCGGTACCAAGACAGCCGCCCCTCCCGCGGATCGCCCATGGGGAAGTAGCCGCGGGCGTAGGCGGCCACGATGAGCTCCGGGGTGAGGGGCGGCTGGGGCGAGTCTCGTTTCAAGGGCCGAAGAGCCGGACGAGGTCCGCATCGGGCTCCGAGAGACTGCAGGAGCCGATGCTGAAGGGGGATGATTCTTTGGCGTCCCGCAAAGCCGCGAGGTCCAGGGAGAGGTCCCGCCAGCGCAGGCCGCCGGAGAAGGAGTAGTCCGCGGCTTCGCGCGTCTCGAGGCACTCCAAGGCGCGCCGCTGGGAGAACGTTTCCCCCAGCGACCGAGCCAAGATGAGGGCGCACGTCAGGTTGAGAAAACCCAGCGCGTTGGCGTAGCGGTCCGGTTCGAGTATGGGATGGTGCAGACCGGCCGTGGCCTTGAGGGGCAGGCCGCGGCGCGCCGTCTCGGCGACCAGGAGCGCCAGGCGGGGGTTGTCCAAGGCGGAGGGTCCCGATCCCCGGACCTTCAGCCCGACGCCCGGCGCGGGAAGCCCCGCGTTGACCTGGGCCAGCGCGTCGAGGATCACGCCGAGCCGGTCCGGGAAGGACTCCCCGGAGAAGTCGGGCTCGATGAAGAGGGAGACCCGCAACGGCCCGAGGACAACCCCCAGGCGCTGAGCGTGCGGGGTCCAGGACCCCGTCTCCTGGGCGGCGGTCTTTTCGAGGCGCACTTCATAGGTGACGGGATCGAGGCCGGGGGGTCCCTTGGAGACTTCCACGAGCCGGGCGCGGACCATGGTGGGGTGGACGCCGGACCCCAGGGGAGCGGGGTCGAGAACGGCCACCCGCATCCGCCGGCCGCCGTGAAATCCCGCGGCGACGGGGTCGGCGGCCTCCAGGTCGCCGAGGCGGTGCATTCCCACGACCAAATCCGCCGCGACCAGATGCGGCCGGCGCAGGGACTTCGGGAAGGCGCCCGAGGCGGCGAGGGCCTGCGTCATGGTGAGGTTGGCCGGGGGGTGCATGCCGGCGTAATCGAACAATTGGCCGACGACGGCTTCGAGCCCCGGCGTCACGGGCCGGATTTGACGACGCGCTGGCGGATGACCCCGAAGACGCTCCGGTTCGACCGCCGCATGTCCATCTCGACGCGGTCGCCCGGCTTCAGGAACGGGGTGGAGGGCTTGCCGGTCTTGATGGTCTCGATCATGCGGCGCTCGACGATGCAGCCGCTGCCTCGGGCCTCTTCCGCGTTGGAAAACGTGCCGGAGCCGAGTATGGTCCCCGCGGCCAAGGGGCGGGTCCGCGCGGCGTGGGCGATGAGGTCGAAAAAGGAGAAGTGCATCTCCCCCCCGTGGGGGCTGCCGAAGCGCTCTCCGTTGAGACGGACCTCGAGTTCGAGCTGGACCCGGCCGTCGACCCAGTCCGCGCCGAGCTCGTCGGGGGTCACGGCGAAGGGGGCGAAGGAGGAGGGGGGCTTGCCGTGAATGAACCCGAAGCTCGTGGCCAGTTCGCGCGGGATGAGCTGGCGCAGGCTCACGTCGTTCATCAACAGGAGCAGGCGGACATGGCCGGCGGCATTCGCCGCCGTAGAGCCGGCGGGGACGTCTCCCAGCACCACCGCCACCTCGGCTTCGAAATCCATCCCGTGGGCCTCATCCAGCAGCGGGATGTCGTCGTTGGGGCCCAGGAGGTTGTCGCTCGTCCCCTGATACATCAGCGGGATCGATCTAAGATCGGCGGGAGGCTCGGCCCCGCGCGCCTGGCGCGCCAAGAGGATGTGGTGGATGAAGGCGCTGCCGTCGAGCCACCCCCAAGTCCTGGGCAGCGGAGCCATGAGGGGAACAGAATCCAGGTCTAAGACTTGGGGGTTCTTCCCGTTTATAAGGTCCTTCTCAATTTTCCGTAGACGTGGTCGGGTGCCCTCCCACGCCTCGACCGCCGTGCGCAAGTCGGGCGCGATGTCGGCGGGCACGCGCGCCGCGCGCCGGCCGTCCGGGTGCGCGACGAGCAGAGCCCCGTCGCGGCTCTCCCGGGTCCGCAGGGTGGCCAGTCTCATGGCCGGGGATAGACCGCGCCGGCGAAGGACACGATCCCCCCCATGGGATCGGGGGCCTGGCCGTAGGCCAGCAGTCTCCCGGCGGCGGAGCCGCCGGAGAGCATGCTCATCCATCGCAGCCCGGTGTAGAGCGCCGAAAGGCCGCACACCTTTCTCCAATGTCCGTCCTTGACCACCGAGAGATAGAACTCGTCCGCTTGAAGGGCCATCGCATGATCCAGCGACTTTCGGTCCTCCGCCTCGATGCGCTTCTCAAGTTCTTGATTAAGCTCCAGCTCATCCCCGAAGCGCGGCCCCACGTGGGAGAGGTCGATCCCCGCGAGAATGAGAACCCGCTTGCCGGAGGCGGCCAGGCGCTGGAGAGCCTCCCCCATGGCGGTGATCGCCTTCTCGACGGTCTCCACGGTCGAGGGAGGCCGGTCCGGGCAGAAGCGGTCGAAGGACGAGCAGAGGATCGGGAGCCAGGCCGGAGTCTTGTCCCGCCACAGGTACTTGAGCCACAGGGCCTGGAACTCGAGGGAATGCTCGCCCCGGTGGACCCATTCGTCCGCGCTGGGATCGTACCACAGCGCGCGCCGGGCCTCTTCGTAGAGCCCCGAGTCGACGGCCACGGGGCCGTAGGGCGTCTCGTAGGCCTTCTTCGTGAGGACCCAGGGAGAATTCGGGGACATATGGGCCACGCCGAGGGCGACGACCAGGTCCGGAGGCCGCCCCGAGGAGAGCGCCTGGTAGGCCCAGGCGTAAGCCCAGCCGCCCCGGGTCAGGTCGATGTGGGGCGCGATAAGCCCGAGCGGCGGCGCGCCTCGGGGCTCGGAGACGGGATCCTGGCCCGGGCCTTTGGGGTCGTGGAAGAGCGGGCCGAGCGTCCCGGCGAGCTGCAGGAGGTCCGCGGGGTAGGCGGTTCCCTGCTGCGACGCCGGGCGCGTCGGGCGGTCGCGGAATGTCTCCCAGATCCGGCGGCGGCGGTCGGCCACCGCGGGGGTCTCCAACAATCCTGACTTGTCGAGCTCGCCCACCAGGCGGCAGATCTGATCGGGTTTGATCAGCGAGCCCGTGGACTTGGCGAAGAGGGAGGCCACCTCCGCCGCGTTGCGGCGTCCGTCGAGAAGGGAGGCGATCAGCATGCCGCCCGGGGCCAAAGCCATGGTCTGGTCGGTCAGACCCTCGAGATCGCGGATGAGAAACATGGCCTCGCCCTTTTCCTCGATGGGAACGGCTTCCAAAGCCTGGCGGAGAGGAGGCAGGGGAGATTCCGCGGTTGGGTTCACGAGAGGCTCAGCTCCAGGTATTGCCCGGCGGCCATCGTCAGGCCGTACTCGGTCGAGAAGAGCGGGGTCCGGTACGGTTCTCCCGCGGGGGTGAAGGACTCGACGAAATTCCGGTGGGTCCGGACCACCCGCGAGAGGGCCGCCTTGGCCGAGGAGACATCCGCGCCCAGGCGTTTGAGGCCGTTGAGATACGCCAGGCCCAGATGCAGCCAGATGCAGTTGTGGTAATCGGGGGAGAGGCGGGTGAGCGGGGGCATCAGGCGCGCCTCGTGGCGGCGGGCCGCGACGCGCAGCGGGAAGGGACGGACCAAGCCGGAGGCCTCGATGACCCGGGCCATGGACCGGCGCCGCGCCTCATCGAAGAGGCCGAAGTAGAGAGCCCACGCCGCGGCGTCGACACCCGGCTCGATGCTCTCGGCATGGTCGGTGAGCATGCCGTCCCGCCACCGCTCACCGAGGAGCCTGTCCTCGAATTCCTCCGGGGCGGCGGGCACGGCCAGGCCGAGCGAGCGGGCCTTGCGGAGCATTTGGAGGACGCACACGTTGTTATAGGTGGAGGACGGCCGGAGGATGGTGTCCACCCAGTCTCCGGTCACGGACTGGGGGAGCAGTCCTTGGGAGAGGTAGGTCCGGCCGTAGTCCGTGAGCAGGGCCGAGAGGGCCGATCTCTCCGCCGCGGCCGGTTCCTCGCCGGTCCAGCGTTTGAGCTCGGCCACGCTGATCACCAGCCAGGGGAGGTTGTCCCCTCTCCAGTAGGGCATGTCGAAGCCCCGCCGGTGGCTGAAGACGCTCGGGACGCGGCCGAGCCGGGAGGACTCCCGGATCATCCAGGAGACCTGGCGGCGCAGGTAGGCCGCCGGAAGGGCCCGGAGCGCCCCGCGCAGGGCCTTGCCGAAATCCGAGACCCACATATAATGGAAGTGGCCGGAGCCCGCGTAGAGGACCCGGCGGGCGTTTCGCCGCAAGACTTCCGCGGCGATCTCGGCGGCGTTGGCCCCGGGCAGGGAAGGGATGCCGAGGGCCTGCACCCGGAGCGAATCCAGGGTGTTCCTGGCCACGGAGGCCAGGCTCTCGCGGGTGAGGGAGTAGGGCCCGAGCCGCATGCGCCGATTATACTTAAATGTGCTAATTTGAAGGCATGAAGCGGTTCAGCGGCGCCATCCTGGCGCTCCTGCTCGGTATGCCGGGCTGCAACGGCCGTTCAGGCGGGGAGCGCGACGAACGCTTGCCGGCCTCCAAGGCCGCGGGGCGGGGGGCGGAGCGGGAGGCGATGGTGGACCTCATCGCGGCGGCGTACTCACCGGAGCACCGCGTCCGCGACGCGAGGGTCCTCGCCGCCATGCGCAAAGTCCCGCGCCATGAATTCGTTCCCGACGCCGTTTCGGCGCAGGCCTATGGCGACCACCCCCTGCCCATCGGCGAGGGCCAGACCATCTCCCAGCCCTTCATCGTCGGTTACATGACCGAAGCCCTCGAGCCCAGGAAGGGGGACACGGTTCTCGAAATCGGCACGGGTTCCGGTTACCAGGCCGCGGTCCTGGCTGAATTGGTCAAACAGGTATATTCCATCGAGATCGTCGAACCATTGGCCCGCCGTGCTGAGGCCGCGCTTGGGCGGCTGGGGTACGCTAATGTTTTCGTTCGGGCCGGGGACGGCTACAAAGGTTGGCCCGAGGCCGCGCCGTTCGATTCGATCATCGTGACCTGCGCGCCGGATCATATCCCCCAACCCCTTGTCGATCAACTCAAGACGGGGGGTCGGATGGTCATCCCGGTGGGCGCGGAGCTTCGCGGCGTTTGGTCCGCGCAGGAGCTCGTGGTGGTCCGCAAGACCCCTCGCGGGATGGAGCGCGAGAAGCGCATGGACGTGCGCTTCGTTCCCATGACCGGCGAGGCTCAAAAACCGTCCCTAGAGAGAGAAACGAAGTAATTTCAGTCAGCGCGCGCGTGGAAAAGGATGTCAATTCCTGCTACAATAGGAAAAGAAGGTCCGGATTTCTATTTTATGATGAGACTTTATCGCGGCACTTGTCTCGCGGTCTTCGGGCTGAGGTATCTGGCTTCCAACTCGGTGAAGGGC
>CAYJXJ010000062.1:0-22993 GCA_964374095.1 uncultured Elusimicrobia bacterium | reverse complement strand
AGCCCGGCCTCGCCGCCTTCCTCGCCCTCAAGGTCATGCACCTGCACGACGGGGAGGTGCCGCCGGCGGAGAAGGGGAAGGCCTCAAACCTCGCCGAAAAGGTCGAGGAGCGCCTCCTGCGCGCGGCCCTGCGCCTCGACGCTCCCGCCGCGAAATGAGCGCGGCGCCGGGGAGGCTGGTCGGCTCCGGCGCTTTCAAGGTCGACCGCCGGCGGGCGCTCGACAAGCTCGTGAAGTTCCAGCTCCCCGATCCCCATGACGCCGCGCTGGCCTTCGCGCGCTGCGCCGTGGCGAGCGGTACCAAAAGCATCCAGGTGACGACTTCGGCCATGCGGGACGGGCGGTCCGCTTTCCGCATGCGATTCGGCGGGAAGCCTATCCTCCCTGAGTTTCTCGACGATCCCTACGCCAGCCTTCTCGGTGAATGGTCCGATGGGAATGTCCGCGAGCGTCATCTCGCCATCGGGTTGTTGTCGGCGCTGCGGCTCCGGCCCTGGCGGATCATCGTGGAGACCGATCTGAGCGCGGGCGGCCGCGGGCGCTTGAGTATCGACACGGTGGAGCGTGACAGCCTCGCGCGGGTGGGAGGCTCCGGGGAGAAGGCCTTCACCGAGGTGCTTCTGGAGGACGTGCCCGACAGGGCCAGGCTGGCGCAGGCCTTGCGCGGGGGCTGCGCGGCCTGCCCCGTCCCCATCGTCGTCGACGGCGAGGAGCTTCCCCGGCTTCTGGTCTCCGACGACCGGTTGTCGGAGGGTTTCCAGGAGGGGGCGTTGCGCGCGGTCCTGCGCGTACCGGAAGGCCCCGGCCCAGGCCGGGGCCTTCAGGCCGCGGCCTGGGGCATGCAGGCCGGAAGGCTCGACTTGGACTGGTCGCCCGCGGTGGAGGGCTGGGTCAACGACGACCGCTTCGTTCTCAACGCCTCCCAAAACGAGGTGGCGCGCAATGAGCGCTGCGCCCAGACCGCTGGAAAGGCCGCGGCATTGGCGGATCGGCTTCTCGATAAGGTCATCGGACTCCAACCCCAAATGGCCGCCGAACTCTCGCGGGTGGCCCGGGACAAGGATCTCGCGAGGCAGTGGTCGTCCTTTCTGGAGCGCGGCGAGCCGGCGAGCTGGGGGCTTTGGGAGGGCATACGCGACACGGTTCGTCTCGTGGCCATAGGACGCGGGTGGCGCTCGGAGCGAGACGCGCCGGCGCTGCGCGAGGCGGCGCGGTCCACGCGGTGGCTGCGCGCGGCCTGCGCTCAGCGGCTGGGCAAACTCGACAAAGACTTTCGAGCGCCGGATGCGTCTTTGCGCGCGCTCTGGGAAGCGCCGCTCCTCATCGACACGGCAGGGCGGCCCCTCAGTCTGGGGGATCTTGAAAAGCAGCGAGTCCGGCTGGGGCATGTCCCGGTATCGGAGCATGCGGCGCCGTCGCGGGAATATGATTTTCGCGTCGCGTGGATCGCCTCCGAGGCGGACCGGACTTTCCTCCAGCGCTTCTTCGCGGGTTTCTTCGTGGACACGGCCGGCATACCCGGCGGCGCGTGGAAGGACCTTGATCTCGGGGGCGACGTCGAAAGCTTCCTGCAGCGGGAGCGCCGGGGCAAGCCGCTCGTCAAGGACCGGTTTTTCACCGGAAAGGTCTGGGGCGAGGTGGCCTTGGTCGAGATCCCGCCCGCCAGCGGGGCGCGCGTCTATTTTCAGTCGGCCGCCCGCGCGGAGGAAGTGGAGGTGCCTTATCCGCTGCGTTTCGTCGCCCGCGTGGATGGGGCGGGCGAGGACCGGGCGGTCGCGATCGCGGCCGCCTGCGAGCGGGCGGCGGGTCTCTACCGGAAGCTCGCGGATCGTTTCGGGGAGTTCCGTCAGCCGCAGGTTCGCGCCTATCTCCTGGAATTCCTGGGATGGCGGCTCGACCAGGCCGAGAAGGAAATCGAACCTTGGCTGGAGCGGCTGGCGTTGTTTCAGACGTCGGCCGGAGACCTCGACCTTGGGGCCTTCCGGGAATCGGCGGACGTGACCCGCGCTTTTATCGTCACGACGTTTGCGGACTCGCTCAAACCGGGAGGCAAACTGCCGGTCCTGCTGTGGAGGCATTCGGACGAGCTGCTCTCCAAGAGCGTGGGTCCGGTGAGGTTCTACGCGCATTCCGACGAGACCAAGGACCGGCTGGCCGTGGTCTTGGGCGCTGAGTCCGCCTGCGCCCACCGTTCTCGATCGGGGTGCCTGCTCGAGCCCTTCCCCGGGGCGCACGTGGCTCTGGGCCCCGCCGAAGGCGGGACCGCGCTCGACCTTCCGTGGGGACGGGTGTTGGTCTTTTTTCCCGGGGACCCCAAATTGCTGTCCGACCGCCTGGCCGCGCCGGAAATCGGTTCTCGGATGTTGTTTGAAGTTCTCCTCAAGCTGGGGGGGATGATGGGAGAAGGGGAAGAAGGCCGCGCCTTCCTGCTCGACGCCCTCGGCGCCCTGGTCGCGCCGTGGGGAAAGTGTTCCTTTCCGGCCCTGGAAGCGTTGTTGGAGCATGTCCCTGTCTTCGAAGGCAACGAAGGCACGGTATGGACTCTCCCGGAGTTGGTCCGGCGGTTTGAGTCCGGAAAGACCGTGTTGTTCGCGGACCGCGAAGGGGAGACTCGCGGCGTGGAGGCTCCCTTGCTGATCGGCTTTCATGAACAACGGACCCTCCTCAAACTCTGGCCGCTTTGCGACAAGTTTTTCATCCGGCCGGCGGCGGCCAAGGACGGCGCCGCGCCGCGGACCAAGAGGGGGAGGCCCATAAAGAGCGCCCCGGCGCGCCCGCCGAAACCCGATCGGCCCGCTAATCCCGTCGAGGAGGCGGTGAAGATTTTGGGGGGGTTTCCGGGGTTCGCGCCGGCGCCGGGGGAACTCGCGACGGCGGCTCTGGGGCCGTTGCTCTCCGACGGACTGAGCGGCATCTCAACGGGTATGGTCCAAGCGATCGTCGCCTCCGGGATCGACCAGGGACGGAGCGCGATTTACCTCGCGTCCCTGATCGCCTCGGCGGCCAACCGTCGGCGGGGAGACGTCACCGACGCCGAGGACATCCGGATCCACCAGGAACTGGCGCGGGCCGCGGCGGGCCGCGGGGCAAGAGAACCATGACCGAGTCCGTCGAAGTGCTGGTCGGCACCGGCTCCTTCAAGGTCGACCGCTCGCGCGCCCTCGAGAAGCTCATGAAGTTCCAGCTCCCCGACCCGCACCTGTTCGTCCTGCCCTTGGTGCGCTGCGCCGCGGCCTCCGGAGCCAAGCGCATCGCCTTCAAGCTCCGGGGAATCGCCAACCCCGCGGGGCGCATGAATATCTCCTTTGACGGCGAGCCGTTCAGCGAGCGGGACTTGCGCGATCCCTTCAGCTGCCTTCTGGAAAAGCGCAGCGCCGACACCGCGCGCCACCGCGACCTGGCGGTGGGCCTGTTGTCGGCCTGGCGGCTTGACCCGCATTATGTTTCGGTGGCTTCGGGCCGAGGCCCCGGCCGGCGGGAAGTGAGGATGAGGTCCCTGGACGCGCAGGAGATGGTGATCTCCGAGGAGGATTGCGAGGAAACCCTCATCAACGTGCCGGTCGGGCTCTGGGGCGCTTCGGGCGATAAGATCCGCACCGCCCTGGCCCGCCACTGCTTGGCCTGCCCCCTTGAGATCATCATCGACGGAGAGTCCCTGCCCCTCGTGCCGGGACCCCACAGCTTGAGCATGAGCTTTGAAACCGGCGGGGTCCGGGGCTGGATCGCGGTTCCCGCCGACCCGTCGCAGGACAGCGTGTTCCAGGGCTGCCGGCACGGCGTGCTGGCCGGACCGGTGATCGATAGGCTCCCGCTCGTCCAGGTCTTCGGCCTGATCGATAACCCGCTCCTGACTCTCAACGCCTCGCAGACGGGCGTGGCCCGCAACGCGCAGTTCCGCAAGACCATGACGGTCGTCTCGGGCCAGGCCGAAAGGCTCATGGGCGCCGCGCTCGAGGATCAGCGCGAGCGATTGTCGCAGGTGGGCCGCTGGTTCAAGCATGGCCGCGGGCATGGCGCTTGGAGCGAGCGCATGGAGCGCGGCTCGGCCGTGGATCGGCCGAGCGTGTGGCGCGCCATGGCGCAGGCCCTGGGGAGGGCGTTGGGCCTGGAGAAGGACGAGCAGCGTGAGAATGAGTCCATTAGGACCGCGGCGCGCGCGGCGTGCTGGCTGCGCGAGGCCGCCCTTCGCCTCCTGCCGGCCTATCCGAAGAACGTCAAGGAACCCGCCTTGCGGGGCTTGCGGACCCAGCCGCTCCTCTTTGACGTCCGCGGCGATCCCTTGAGCTTGGAGGAGCTTGGCAACCAGCTCGCCGCGGTGGGCTTCGTTCCGGTTTCGCGCTCGTTTTTCCCCGGGTCCCCGGTCCTCAGGACGGCGTGGCTGGCCAGCTCGGGGGACTTGGAACTGCTGGCCAAGAGCTTCCCGGACGCTTTGCGCGACGTGGGAGCGGGGGCGCCGCGGGGGGGTCCGCCGTCCTCCTCGATGCGCTCGGACGGGGCGAAGGCCGCGATGTTGGAGGACCTGGGCTATCCCAGCCTCCTCATCCGGGACAAGTTCTCCGGTGAGGGTTTCGAGGGAGAAGTCGCCCTCCCTCTGCAGCCTCCCGAATCAAAAGCGCGGATCTACCTGATCGAGCCCGCGTCGCCGCGGTTGTCGGCGCAAGCCTCGGAGCTGTTCTTCGTGGCCGCGGCCAAGGGAGGGACCACCCCGGAGCCGCCAGACCTGCACGTGTCGGTGGTTTCGGCCGCGGAGGAACTCTATCGGCGTCTAGGCCAGGAGTACAACCTGACGCTGGGCGGCGCTCGCACGGACGCGGTCCGCGAGTATCTCCTCCATTATCTATGCTGGGCCCGGGGACGTTCCCCGGCGGAGGCGCTTTCTCCGGGGCATGCCTGGATCGAGGGCGTGAGGCTTTTCGAGACAGGCATGGGCTGGGTGAACTTCGCGCAGTTGCAGGGCGATTATCAGCGGGGAGGCCTACTGGCCGCGGCCGAGTCGCAGTCCGCCGCGGCCGGGTTGACGGCGACCCTGCTCTTGGGCCGCCGCCACGGCCGCCCGCTCCTGGAAAAGCTTTTCCCGGACGCGGCCTTTCTCCCCGCACCGCCCGGCTCGCCCGGGTTGCTCCTCTTCGTCAAGCCCGCGCCGAGCCTCTCGTGCCAACATGCCAGCGTGTCCGGCTGCTTGGTGGCCCTGGAAGACGGGGTGCATTTGGCCGTCGGAGCGGCGGGGCAGGGGCAGTCGGTGGACCTGCCCTGGGGGACGGTGCAGGCCTTCGAGTACGGTCTTGGCGGGACCACTTTGGCTAAAAGCGACTTCATGCCTAGGCGCCTGAGGGAGGATCGCGACACGGGTCTGCGGGTTCTTGCCGCGGTCATCGAGCGCCTGGGAACCCTTGTGGATAAGCCCGAGCACCCGGCGCGCCGGCTTATCCTCCGGGCGCTGGGCCACTGGCTCGCGCCCTGGCACGTTCGCGCCTCTCCCAACGGCAATCGTCTCGACCAGTTGCTTTTGATTCTGCCCATGTTTCAGCGCCCGGCGGGGGTCGCGGCGAGTCTCGGCGAGATCGAGCGCCGGATGAGTTTGGGAACTCCGATTCCATACCAGCTCCGCGACTCGGCATCGAGAGTGGCCGCTCCGGAGCTGATTCTGGGGAAGGAGGAGATCGCGGCTCTCGAGCTGTTGTTTCCCAAGGGGGCGCGGAGTCTGACGTCGTCCCAGAAGCCGGAAGGGCCCGCCGCGGTGGTCTTGGCGGCGCCGCTCCCGCCGCCCGAGCCCGTCACGGTTCCCGCGCCCATGCCGGAACTCCCGCCTTTCGGCGAGATGATGCTCTTCGAGCGGCGCTACGAGCACGCCGGCCTGCGCGCCAGGCTCGCCCTGCCCAAGCGCCTTCGGCCGGCGTCGGTCCAACTGCTGGACGTTCGCTCCGGCCGCGGCCTGCCCCTGCAGCCGAAGGGCTTGCCCGTCATCGGCGCGGCGCTCATCGACCTCTCCCTCCGTCCCGATCCCTCCGCGGTCCCGGACGAGAGCGAGGTCCTGGAGTTGTTCCGGCGCTTCGCCTTGGACCTGATCCAGGCCTGGCCGGTCGCGGCCCACGCGACCCGGGAGAACCGCGTGGCCGTGCTCTACGTCCTGGAGTTGGCGGCTCTTCTGGTTCGTTCGAGGCCGGAGGGTTGGGAGGAGGTTGAGACGAAGATCCTGGCCTTGCGGTTGTTTTCGTCCCTGGGACTCGACCCGGTCAGCCTGGCGATGATCCCGCAGAAGATTTCTCAATTGGGAGAATTAGTCTACGCCGCGACCGCGCTCTTTCCCGTGCCGCCCGAGGCCCGTGGCATCCCGATCCTCTCCCGCCGCGAGCGCGCCGGGATCGATTCCGTGCTGTCTCGCCCGGAGGGCCCGCGCTGGGTCCTGTACCATCCGCCCCCGCCGCCCGTGAAGCCCGAACCGCGGGCCCCGGCGCGGCCCAAGCCCGCCCCCGCCGCGGCGCCCCCGGCGCACGACCCGGAGCACAGGCACCCGATGGTCGTCCGGCTGCGCAAGATCCTCTCGGGTCTCCGGGGGCGCAAGGGGATGCGGGTTTTGAACCGCGAACTGCGTTGGGAGGAGTTGGGGCGGCGCCGGTTGTTGAGCTCGGGGCCGATGGGAATATGGGTGGTGGGCGGGGCCCACGACTGGGCGCGTTTGGTCCTGGAGTCCGGCCTGCCTTCCGAGGCGCAGGTCGCCTACCTGGCCTCGCTGCTTCAGACGGCCGCCAACCGGGAGGCGGGCGAGGTCACCGACCTGGATGACGCGCTCTTTCAAGAGGCGCTCGCCGAGAAGCTCGCGCGCGAGGGCCAGGAGGCGGGATGAATTCCCGCCCCCCCTTGCCGGTCCCGAAACGGGATGTTATACTCTTAGGCGCCCGGCCTCAGGCCAGGGACGTGAGGAGAGAACATGGCGAAGGCGAAGAAAAGTCAGACACCCAGCGTCACCAAGGAAGTCGCGGAACTCAGCAAGCAGGTGGAGCGAGCCCTCAGGGCCGCGGCCCACAGCCCCGAGCTGCGCGACATCGGCGCGGAGATCACCACCGGCTTTCAGAAGGTCGGCGCGAAGGTCGTCGCCGCCGTCGAAAGCGCCCGTGAGAGCGAGCAGGGCCAGCTTGTCGGCCGCCAGCTCAAGAAAGTCATCGATACCGGCCGCGAAAAGGGATTGAAGACCGCTACGGAGGTGCGCGGCAACCTGATCAAGGGGTTGCGCGGCATCGGCTCGGAGCTCGCAAAGATCGCCGAGCGCATCGAAAACCGGCAAAAGGGTTAGCCGCCCCTCTTCAACCGGGTTGGGAAGCGTCGCAACTGCCCTTGCCGGTTCTCAGCGGCGCGGGCCCTCAAACGCCCCGATGATGTCGAAGGAGACCTCCACGGCCGCCAACGCGTAAACCTTGGGGCAGCAAATGTCGAGGGCCTTGCGCAGCACGGCGCATTGCCGTCGGTCCTCGGGATCGCTGGAGCTTCCGGCGACCTGAAGAAACTCGATGGCTTTCCTCGCCTCAAGCAAGGCGCCGACGCAGGCCGACCGGTATTCATCCAAGGAGCAAATCCATTCAGGGTCCACCGCCCGGAAGGCCGGCGGCTCGTTGCGGGCGCGGATTTGGTCGCGGCGCGCCGCCTCTTCCACAAGCGTGATGAAGTCTCCCCCGCTTCCTATGGCCGCCCGGCCCTGGGCATAAGCAAGGATATCCATATCCGGGTTTTCCACCTGCCATGAGCGTTGGCCCACCCAGCCGTCTCCCTCGGGCTCCACCGTCACGGTGTAGGTAATTTTGACTCCCTTCTCGAGTTCGGAGGGCGAAAGCGGGATCAAGCGGGGATCTTCTCTGGTGCTCAGGGTGAGGAGTCCCCGAATATCGAGGTCGTAGGACCTCCGGCCGGGGAGCTTCGCGTCCGGCTTGCTCTCCTGGATCCGGCATTCTTGGATCTCCACCACGCCGGCTGCCAGGGGTTTTTCAGCTCCTTTCCACAATTCTTCGAGAGGTCCGAAGCGCGCCCGCACCACGCCACAGCCAGGCACGGGCAGCGTGTCCCGGCCGGAGGTCACAACGATTCGGCCCGTCAGGCGGACCTCCAGGCCGACCACATCGTTGTTGGAGTGAGTGACCTGGGTATCGGCGCGCAGGCTCGCGTATTGGACCGAGACCCTTTGCGTCATGGAAACCGCCTTATCGATGAGTTTCTGGTAATAAGCGCCGCTCACCAGGTCGGCGGCCGAAATGAACTCCTTGTCGGCCGTGACCTTCGCTTTCTCCGAAGACGGCGCGCCGGCGTCGTTGGCGTTCGCCGCACACAAGCCAGAGAGCGCCCCGACCAGCAGGCCCAGCGCCGCGCGCCCAAGCAGCCGCATGAATCGCTGAACTCGAGCCAGGGGGTTCTTTGTCATAGCTTCAGGATAGCTGTCCGCGGAGGTGTTCGGGAGGGCCGAAGGTATCACCCATGATTAGGCCGACAGTCCTAGACTTTTCTCGATCCCCTCGAGGTGTCGGGAAAGCGCCGTGCGAACCGCGCGCCGCAACCGCATCGAAAACCGGCAGAAGGGCTAGCCGCCCCTCTTCAACCGGGTTGGGAAGCGTCGCAACTGCCGGGCGTAGAGTTGCCGGCCGTCAGTTCTGCGGCTTAAGCAGGCAGAGCCAGGACTTGGGCTTGGCCGGCCCCGCGAAGACGCCCTCCGTGATCTCCAGCAATTCGTAAGACGGCGCGAAGAGCTCTTCGAGTTCCTTGCCGCGCAGGCGCGCCGGGCCGATGCCCGGCGGCTCCTTGTCGCTGAAGGTTCTGAGCAGAAGCCGCCCCTCGGGCGCCAGCCACCCGCGCGTCCTCTCCACGCAGCGTTTGCGGTCCTCGGGGGCGAAGTAGTGGAGGAGCCCGCGGTCGTAGTACAGCGCGAGGCTTCCGGCGGGCAGGTCGAGCTCGAATATGTCGGCCTGGCGGAACTCTATCTTGCCCGCGGCCCCGGCTTTCCCGGCGTTCTCGCGCGCGGCCTCGAGGGCGGAGCCGGCGATGTCCACCGCCAGCACCGAGAACCCGCGGAGCGCGAGAAAAATCGCGTCGTGGCCCAGGCCGGTGCCCGCGTCCAGGGCTTTGCCCACCGGCAGCGCCGCCGCGTCCACGAGCCGCACCAGATCGGGGTCGGGCCCGCCCGCGTTCCACGGGAGCTGGTGGGGCTCGAGGATTTTGTAGACCTGCTCCCAGTGCGAGCTCACAGGGGGTGGGGGCCTCCCGTCCCCGAAGGGGACCGCGTCTCGCCGAAGGGGTTTTCGATCCACGTCCGGTCACAGGGCACGCAGAGGGAGAAGAACCTGCGCCGGTAGCTCTGGTCGAGGAGCTCCTCGGTGACCACCATGGGGGTCGGGTCGGAGAGGGCGTCGATGCGCACGGCGTAGAGTTGTCCGCGGCCGGTAGGGACCGGCGTGCCGCAGCGCGCGCAGGCGAGACCCTCGCCGGCCGGGTTTCGACGCGATGCGCCGGCGACGGGATCGTGGGAAGGCACGGCCCGCATAGTATGGAAAAATTGCGCCATCGTGGCAATCGCCTGCGGCGAAATAGCGGCCCGGCGGTGTCCCGATTTCGTACCATAGTACGGATGAAACACGCCAGCTTCGCCCTTGCCGTGGCCCTTTCCGCCGCCGCCTGCATCAACCTGCAAGTCCGGGAGGCCAACTTCCAAGGACCCACGCCGCAGTTGGGCCTCAGCGAGGCCGAGCGCGTGCCGATGCGGATCGCGGTCGTCGTGCCCGACCCGATGGGGGCGCGCTACTACTACACGCCCCCCGCGATGGCGGCCGGCGGCGCCCGGCGCATGGATCAGACCGACCAGATGCGGGGAACGAACACTTGGGGCACCGAGCTCGCGCGGCTTTCCGGGGAGGCCTTCTCCGCCGCTTTTACCTACGCCGCCGTCCTCCGCCACCTACCGGCCCCGGGCGAGTACGACGCGGTCGTCGAAGTCACGTTGACGTCCATCGACCAGCAGATTTTCATGTCGGGGATGAGATCCACCAGCGACATCTGGCTGGACTGGAAGATGTCGGTGCTCGACAATAAGAACATCGAGGTCTTCTCGACTTCGGGCACCCTTCCCAAGCGCAGCTTCAACGTTAAGGCGGAGTTCAGCGCCGAGGGCATGATCCGCTCCATCGAGGAAGAGGGCGGGCGCCTGATCAGCCAAGCGGCGCGTGAAGCGGTTCTGGCCGCCCACGCGCATCTGGCCAAGGGCCGGAGGCCGTGAGGGTCATCAGCCTAGCCGCTCCGGCGGCCGCGCTGGCCCTCTCCGGCTGCATGACGGTCTCCCAGCCGCGCACGGTGTCGTTGGCCTCTTTGATGCCCGCGCCGCGGGACGGCGCCCCTCGCGATCCCCAACTCACCGTCACGGTCGAGCGGTTCATCGATGAGCGCTCCAACCGCGGGGTCCTCGGCTACGCCCAATCGGGCTTCCAAGGCCCCATCCCCATCTCCGCCGACGGCGAGATCGCGGAGGCCATCGAGCGCCTCACGGTTTCGGCTTTGGAGCGCAAGGGCGTGCTCAAGGGCCGCTCGCCGCTGGCCCTGCGGGGCGTCGTCAAGCAGGCCGGCGTCAACGCCATGCCCATGTCGCAGGCCTACCACGCCGAGGTGGGCCTTCAGCTCACGGTGGTCAACACCTCCAACCGGGCCCGGCTCTGGGCGCGCGGCTATGGCGGCAGCGGCGACGGCAAAGACCCCCAGACCGCGCTCGCCATGGCGTTTCGCGACGCGTTCGGCGCGCTCGAGGCCGACGAGTCGATCCTCGACTTGCGCGAGGCGTACTTGGCCGGCGGAGGGGCCGCGCCCTCCGGGAGCTCGGCGGCCGCTCCGGTGGTCCAACTGCGCAAGTCGGACGTCGACGAGATCGACGCCAAGGCCGCGCCGCGGCCGGATGATTTCGCGATCATCATGGGAATCGAGCGTTACCAATCGATCCCGGAGGCGCAATTCGGCGAGCGGGACGCCAACGCCTTCCGCGGCTACGCGATCAAGCGCCTGGGCGTCCCCGAGGAAAACGTCGTCCTCCTCACGGGCTCCAAGGCCAGCCGGGCGGGCCTGGCGCGCTACCTGGAGGAGTGGCTGCCCAAGAACGTCGGCGAAAAGTCCCGGCTCTGGGTCTATTTTTCTGGCCACGGCGCCCCCGACCCGGTTGTGGGGAGCGCCTACATCATCCCCTGGGACGGCGACCCCGCGTATCTGGATTCGACCGCCTATCCGCTGGCCAAGCTTTACGAACGGCTCGCCGCCCTCAAAGCCAAGGAGATCGTGGTCGTGCTCGACACCTGCTTCTCGGGCGCCGGGGGGCGGTCGGTGCTGGCCAAGGGCGCGCGGCCGCTTGTCCACGTCAAGAACACCGCGATCCCCGAGGACCGGCGTATGACGGTGCTGACCGCCTCGACGGCCGACCAGATCGCCGGCGGCCTGCAGGATCAGAGCCACGGCCTCTTCACGTATTACTTCCTCAAGGGCCTCAAGGGGGCCTCCGACGTCGACAAGGACGGCCACGTCACGCTCTCCGAGATGAAGGGCTACCTCGACGCGGAGGTGCCCAAGGCCGCCCGCCGGCAGAACCGGGAGCAGACGCCGCAGCTGCGCGCGGCCGACTCCGAATTGCAGTTGTACTAGGCCAGGCCGTCGAGAATTTCTTGCGCCGCACGCTCCAGCAGCTCCAAATATTTCCTCGCATCATACTCCATAGGCCCCTCGCAGAGCGCGAGGGGCCGGGAGCGCCACTCCTTGACTTTGTCGCGGGCGGAGGTGATGATGTAGCGCACGGTCTCGCCCGGATGCAGGGTCACCCCGCCGGCCGCCAACTGCTTGGCCGCCAGAGTCGAGACCGTGTCGTGGACGTATTCCTCGGGGCTCTTGGAGAGATGAAAGGCGATGGCGAGCTCCGGAGCCGTCACGCGGCTCTCCAGGAGGCGGGACCGGCACTCCTGGACGGTCTCCTGAAGGCGCCCCACGAGCGCGCGGCACCCCGCCAGGTCACCGGCCTGGGCTAGGAGCGCGAGCATGTCGTGCTGGAGCGCCTTCAGGAGGGCGGGGGTGTCGCGGCGGCGGCAGGCGAGCCCGCGGATCTTGAGCTCGCCGTCCTGGAAGGCTCCAAAGTAGCGCCCGGGCACGCCGGAGAGAGGATCGGCCTGGGACGGGCAGAAGCGGAGCCATTTGTAAACCCCTTCGAGGCCCACGGGACAGCCGGCTTCGCTTTCGATGGTCCGGCGCAGATCTTCCCAATCGACGGCGGAGCGTGACGTCACCCATACCGCGTCCACCAAGGCGTGCAGGACATGCAGGCCGCGCCCTTCCACGGCGTCCTTGGCCTTGAGCAGGACCTCGCGTCCGAAGGCGGTCACGCATTCGTGGGCTTCGATCTTGCCGAAGCGCGCGTTCTTGAACCCCAGGTAGCCGAAACAGCACACGAGGATCCACTTGTGCGCGTTGGCGCGTTGCTTATAACGCCGCCAGTCGCCTTCCTTGGATTTTGCCAGGGCCTTGTAGCGGGCGCGCTTCCTTAAGATGGGCTCGAGGACCTTGGGCACAAGGCCCCGGCGGCGTCGGCACAGATGATGCCCGATCTCCGGGACTTTGTTTTCCGGACAGCAGGGGCAGTTCACCGTCTCCGGCGAGATGTTTTCCTTGACCATCAGGCCCGGGTACATGCTCACGAAGTCATACTCCGCGACGTTCTCAAACCACCCCACCTCGGGCTCGTAGGAGAGGCCGCCCTTGTCGGCGACGATGAGTTGATCCGCGGGCCGGAAGTCCTCGGTCTGCTGCTTGTCCAAGGGCACCAGCACGCCGTCCCGCCACGCCTGGTCGAGCTGCATGGAGGAGAGCGAGGTCCCGATGGTGGCGCGGGCGCAGCGCTGGACCGGGATCTTGGCGATGCGCGCGACCTCCAGGAGGCCGTCGAGCCCGCTTTCTTTCAGGGTAAAGGAGTTCTTGAGGTCCAGGTGCCAGCGTCCGAAGAAGGTGCGGGCGCCGGACTGATAGACCGTGCGGCCGTAGGTGTTGAAGCTGCGCGAGCTCTTGCCCGCGACGCCGCGCTCCGGGTCGCGGGAAAACGGCAGAGGCCGGCCGACTTTTTCGGCCAGCCTTAGGAGCTGCGGGATGAGGTAGCTGTCTCCCCAGTCGGTCGTGAGCACGTCCGGGTCCAAGTCCTTGAGACAACGAGCCAAAGACTCCAACTGCTCCTGCGAGGACCCGAGCAGCTCGCGGGTCCCGTCCTCGCAGGAGAGCAACAGCCCGCCCCGGGGCGCGTGAGCGGGGTCCAAGGCGCCCGCGATCTCGGAGCCCGCGAGGGCCAGATGGGCGCTGCGCAGCGGCGGCAGTTCATAGTCCAGGGCCCAGGGATCGTCGGCCAACTCCCAGGCCTGGAGGCGGCCGTCTTTCACGTCGAAGCGGCAGAGCGCGGTCGGGAAATGCCCGCGCTCGTAGTGCCAGGCCTGGACCAGGTGGATGTCGGCGTTGTAAAGCCTGAGCCCGCGCAAGCGGGCGATTAGTTTTTGATAAGCCGTCGGTTCAACACGCACCTGCAGGACGGCGCGGGTCTCGCCGCTGAACAATTCGTTCCGGTGCGTCCATTCCGCGGTGACCGGCCATGGCGCGCGGCGGAAAAGCTCTCCCGCCTTGCGGATTTGCGTCCTGTCGCCTTCCAGGAAGAAGCAGGGGCGCCAGGGGTCTAGGAAGGAATGGGGACAGCCTTGCCGGTCCAGAACCCAGACCCGCATGCCCTCCGGGTCCGGGGTGGCGTCAAAGAGCCAGGCCTCCAGGTTCATGGGGTTCTCGCCGCAAAGGCGTAGGATCAACTGTACGCGCGTACAGTTGATCTCCCGTCTGGGTCGGTTGTTCCGCCGGGCCTCCGCTCTGACGCTCCAGCTCGATGATCCGGCGCGCCAGGCCCACGAGCATGGACATGAGCACCGCCTCCAGGGGCACGGCGCGGCTGGCCATGGAGGCGGGCGCCGAGTGCCGGCGGGCGTAGCGCCAGATCGCGTCGAAGGCCTCCTGGTCCTCGCGGCGCAGGGCCCGGCGGAAAAGCTTCCAAGCCTCGCGCTCGAGCTCGATGGTCTGGATGATGGTGGCGAGCGTTCGGCCCATGGTTATTTGAGCAAAAGCCGTCCGTCTTCGGCGGCATCGAGCCGCGTCACGGCCTTGGCCGCTCGTTCCAGGCGTCCCGGCAGGTCGGCGCAGCCCGCGGGCATGCGGCGCGGGATCGCCAGGGCCAGCAGCGATGTTTGAAGGCGCGTGAGACCGGCCAGGACGCGGTTAAAAACCGGGCGGGCCTCGCGGGGGGGAGGAGAAAGCTCGGAGTCCGAGAACAGGGCCAAAGGATCGGAGAGCACCACGAGCGGGGGCCGCGCCGCCGGCGCCGACGCCGAACGCAATCCCTGATCGGCGCCGGCACCTGCCGCTACCGCGGCAGGCAGTTTGCCGCAGACCATGGCCTCGAGCTGAAAGGCCGTGAAGGGACGGGCGAGCTTGACGCGGGAGAGGACGAGCTTGGGATCGGCGCCCATGTCGCGGGCCGCGAGGGCCAGAGAGATCGCGGCGAAGGCGTTGCCCGCGTCGATCCAGAGCACTTCGAGGCCCTGGGCCAGGGCGGGGCACAGGGCGGCCAGGACCCAGGCCGGCAGCACGGGCGGGCCGACGGCCACGTAGAGCCCCTTCCCCGAAGTTGGAATCAAGGGCGTGAGGTTCATGGCCGGCCGCTCCTGATGGCGTCCGGCACGTTGGCCCTTCCGGGCCCTCCAGCCGTATAACGCCGGAGCAGGCCCACGACCTTGCCCACGACCTTGAACCGGGCGCGGATGGGCTTATGCGCGGGGTTGAGCGGCTCGAGCCAGGCTTGGCGGCCCTTGAGGCGCAGGACCTTGACCGTGGCCTCGCCTTCCTCCACGTGGGCCACCACGCGCTCCCCGTCGCGGGCCTCCGGGGCCTGCCGGACCAGGATCAGGTCGCCGTCGAGCATCTCGGGGGCCATGCTGTCGCCGCGGACGCGCAGGGCGTAGTCGGCGCCCTTGGACACCGCCGGGTCCACGGACACCCGGCCTTCGAGATCCTCGACCGCTTCGGACGGCCGTCCGGCCGGCACCCGGCCCAGGAGCGGGAGGCTCGACGTCCAGGCGCCTGCCAGGCCCTCGGGAATGAGACTGCGGGCCTTGCCCGGCTCGCCGGAGATGGCACCCTTGGCCTTGAGGGCTTTGACGTGGTCGCGGACCGTGGCGAGGCTCAGGCTCAGCCGGCGGGCGATCTCGCGGAAGGTGGGGGGGCGGCCGTAATCGGCGATGGCGCGGCCGATGAAGTCGAGGACGCGGGCCTGCTTAGGCGCTAGGTGCGGCACCTACTTAGTATACCACACAAACGTGTGGTGTCAAGGCCCAAGGGCTCGCTCTTAGCGGGGCTCTTTGTAGTCCTGAAGCCAGACGAGTCGGTTGGCGATATCCTTGCGGTCGTGATCCACCAGCATGGAGAGAGTCCGCCGGAGCAGGTCCCGAAAAGGAAGGTGGTCGGAAACGATGATCCCTTCGTGCCCCTGGCCCGAGGTGACGCGCCCTTGAGCTAATTTCACGAAATCCCGGATATTGAAAGTCAGGATGGCCCGGCCGTGCTTGGCGGCGAAGTCCAGCTGGTCGGCGTCCGAAATTCCCCGATTGCGGGCTTCCCGAGTGGAAAGGCAGTCTTGGCCCCGTTCTCGGAGCACCCTGGCCAGAAGGGGATCAACGTCTTCGTCAAGGTAGAGTTTGATCGGCACAGGCGGACCTCAATCGCCGATCAATGGGAGAGCTTCTTACGGGCAGCGTCCTCGGTATTTTCCGCGATATCCTTATCGATTTCTTCGCGGTTATCGTAGTAGTAGGCCAACGCATCGTGAATCTGGGCCAGCGTGAGATTCTGGAATCGCGCCACTAGCTCTTCCGGGGTTAGTCCATGGTGAAGAACGTAAGCAATCACGGACCGAACCGGAAAGCGAGTCCCCGCGACAATAGGGCTTCCCCCGCAAATCTTTCGATTAGTCGTGACATGGGGGTGGGTTACTTTCTGCATACCAGAGAAGTATAACACGTTCCCGCGTTAAGTCAAGACTTGTTTGGCCCCAGGCATTTTGGGGGGGCCTCATAACCAACGTGTGGCGTCAAGGCCCAGGGCTGCGCAATCTTTTCAGGAAGGACTCCATCCCACAGTGGGAGTAACGGCCCGCGCGGCGATGTCGAGACACCGGCGAACGCGTCCGCCGTCCAGGTCAACGTTGAAACCCCAGGAACTGGGAGGATTCGAACCCGCGCAGTCCCCTGGTGTTTCCGCTCGCGCCGACCAGCGTCACGCTTTGCCTGTTGGAGCGGCCGGTCGACTTCGGCGCCGCCGACGGCATTCCGGTGATCGCCCTCTTCATCCTTCTCACCTCGACGGTCGGGCTGCATTTGGCGCTCCTGTCCCAAGTGGCCGCGGCCCTGCACCGGCCCGGCTTTAGGGACGCCGTGGTCCGTCAGGCGTCCGCTGAAGAGATACTGGGCGCGCTCAAGCCGGCGTGACGACCCCGGGTTTGTCGTTGGCCGGGGAGTTGACCAGGGGCGAGACGGCGTAGGCCTCCAGGTCGTCGCCCGGGTAGGGCGCCAGCAGGGCCCGCAGGCGCTCGGGGGGGGACTGCGGATCGAGCCAGGCCTCCTCGTCCTCCGGCCTCAAGACCACCGGCATGCGGTCGTGGATGAGACGCACGGTCTCGTTGGGGGCGGTCGTGATGATGGTGAAGGACCGGAGGAGCTTCTCATCGGGAGTCTTCCAGGCGTCCCAGAGTCCGGCCAGGGCGAAGGGCGCGCGCGACTTCAAGGCGATGCGCATCGGGGTCTTGGACTTGCCGCCGGGCTCCCGGCGCCACTCGTAGAAGCCGTCGCAGACCACCAGACAGCGGCTCTTCTGGAACGGCCGCCGGAAACTCGGCTTCTCGGCCGCGGTTTCAGCCTTGGCGTTGATCATGCGGCTGCCGATGGCGGGGTCCTTGGCCCAGTGCGGGATCAGGCCCCAACGAAACAGCAGGAGCCGGCGCCCCTCCTCCAAAACCACCACGGGCGCCTGCTGGGTCGGGGCGATGTTGTAGCGGGGGGGGACGGGGCCCGGGGCCTGGAGCCGGAAACGCTGGGCGAGCGTCTCGACCGTCGCGGTCTGTGAGTAGCGGCCGCACATAGGGGTGGCCTCAGCGGCGCAGCTCGTCCTCGGCCGCGGCGGCCAGGCCCGCCAGCAAGGCGGCGAGGGCCCGGCGTCTCATGCCGCCATTGTAACTTCGGTTTTTCCCGGCGTCAAGGCCGCCCCCCGGGCCGGACGGCCTAGGACTTTCGGCGCGGATCGGCTGGGCCGCTTTCCGGCGATCGCGTTCCCTCATGTCCCTCCCCGGGGTTCCTTTCCGGGTCTATCCTGGTGCGGTACGGAGGTGCCCATGAATCGACTCGCCGTGCTCGCCCTGTCGGCCGTTGCGCTCGTTTCCCCGTCGTTGGCTCAATCCAACGTGAACGATGCCGTGATCGTCTCGTTTTTCAACCAGGAGGATCGGAATTGGACGAAGCCGTTTTCGACTCCCGCGAAGGCCAAGGATGCCGCGGTCCTGCGCGCCTTCTTCGAGGGGATGCTGGCCGAGGACGCCCCCTCCCTGAGCCCTAAGCTCAAGAACGCCGGCATCGATATCTCCGAAAAGGAGCTGGCCGCCGCTATAGAGGAAGCCAGGTCCCTCTCGGCCACCCACTCCCGTTTGGCCCAAGACGCCGTTTCCGGCGGGGACAAGGGCGCGGGTCCCGACATGGAGAAGGTTTCCGCCCAGGCCGCCGCGCTTTCCGGCCCAGCGGGCATGGTCGCCGCCGCCCCGGTCCAGGCCAAGAAGGAGGAGCCTCCGTTGGGGAGTTCCCCGCTTTTTCGCAATTACGAGCCCTGGAACCCGGAGTTTGTATTTCACGTCGGAGGGGGCAAGGTCCAAAGAGGCCCGGGCGTAGGCTCCGTGGGCGTGAGCGTGCGGGCCCCCTTGCTCAGCCTGGGCCCGGTCGGCCACATCGGCGGCGAGGCGGGCCTCATATTCACCGGCTACGACCACGGCTACGGCGAACTCCTCAGCGACACGATCGTCAACCAATGGGAGGACTACCAGGGCCATCCGCATGAGACCTACCGCCAGGTGACGGCGCAGCACAACGATTTCGTTCAGGTCGTCGACCTGCTGGGCGTGCACTACCGGACTCCCGAGATCGCCCAGCGCTTCTCCTTGGAGGCCGGCGGACGCATGGGCTACGGAATGAACAACCGCCGCACCGTGGTCACGGAGACGGGCTACCACCAGTACATCACCCACGAACCCCACTGCCACGACGACGGCCACGGCGGCTGCACCTACGAAGACCGCCACGTGGAGCGCACGGACCTGGACTACCAGAAGACGCTGTCCGACGCCGGGCCGCGCCACTCCGGCGTGGTCTTCTCGGCTTACGCCGCGGCCAACGTCGCCATCAACGAGTCCTTCGGCCTGCGCTTCGAGGTCGCCCGTACCGCGATGGACGCGCTCAAGGTCAAGGCGATGAACACGGCCCGGGTAGCGGTGGCCTGGCGGTTCTAGTCCTTCGCGGCCGTCCTGAGCTTGGGGTCCACGTCCCGGCGCAGTTCCTTGCCCGCGCCCGTGGAGACGCCTTTCTTCATGTTGCGCAAGCCCGAGAGCTCGTCGCCGGCGGCGTGTTGGCAGAGCCCCAGCCCCGCGTAGGCGTCGCCCGCGACCCGGCCGCCGACTCCGAGCTTCTCCGCCGTCTCAACCGCTTCCTTGTAGAGGGTCTGGGCCGCGCCCGGGCGCCCGCGGCGGTAGGCGATGCGTCCCAGGCGTTCGAGGGCGAAGACCAGCCTGCGGTCGTCCGCGGGCAGGGTTTTGCGGGCTTTCTCGAAGCTCTCCCAGGCCGGGAGGTAGTCGCCGGCCTCGTAGTGGATCTGCCCCTGAAGGAGATGGGCTTCGGGCAGTCCCGGCTCGAGCGCCGCGGCTTGGCGGGCCAAATCCAAGGCTTCGGCGGGTTCCCCCTGTTTGATGCGTTTGGCCGCTAAGCGCGCCAGGTCCGAGTATTCAAGCGCGGCGCCCGGGCTTTTTGGGGCGGGGCGCTCGGCCGTGCCGGCCGCGGGAGCCGTCGGCGCGGACCCCTCCCCGAAGCCGACGCTCAAAGACATCCGGTGCGTCAGGCCCACGCCCCCGTAGGGGACGAAGGCGTAGTCCACGGCCCAGCGGCCCCAGCGCGCGCCGGCCCCGCCCGCCATCCCCACGCCGCCGTCCATGTCGCGCGTCGAGCGGTTGTTGTAGCCCGCGCGCAGGTCGAAGGCCAGCGCCCCGTAGGGAACGGACCATTGCACTCCGATTCCGCCGTAAGGGGCGTTGTCGCGCGGGTAGACCCCTTCCAGCGTGATCAGCCAGGCCGGCGTCGGCCGGAAGGCCAGGCCGGTGCGCGCGGCGGCGGGGAGGGGATAGCCTTCCCGGTCGAACTTCAACTCCCCGCCCAGGTGCTGGCCGACGAAGGAGACCCGCAGGCGGCCGTCGAGGAGGGGGCGGCTCAGCAGTCCGATATCCACGGCTCCGGCGTTGGCGCTGCCAATGACGGTGCTCCGTACCGCCTTGGCCGCCAGGCCTACGGTCAGCCAAGGCCCTTCCCATGCCAGCCCGGCGGCGGCGCTGGCGTCCTTGGGAGCGAACTCCCCAACCACGGCGCCGTTGGCGTCGGTTTCCTTGACGGTGCCCTGGTGGAGGTACTGCCCCCCGAGGCCCAGCCCCCAGGGGCCCCGCCGCCAGGCGAAGGCCCCGGAATCGTAGGAGCTCTCGCCCAGATAGGTCGCGTGCATGAGCGAGAGCGAGCCGCCCCTCACCCTGACTAGTCCCGCGGGGTTCCAGTAGAGGGCGGTCGCGTCGTCGACCGCCGCGGAGTAGGCCTCGCCCAAGGCCGGAGCGCGCGCGCCCATGCCGAGCTTGAGGAATCCCGCCGCTGTCGTTCCGCGGCCGGCCTTGCCGAATTCGCCGGCCGATGTCGGCGCGGCCAACAGCAGGGCGGCAAGAACCGCCTTCACCGCTCCACCGCCACCTTGAAGGTGCGGGTCTGCGTCCCGCTGGTCGCGAAGCCGTAGTAGAGTCCGCTGGCGGCCTTGTTTCCGTGAATATTGCGGCCGTCCCAGGAGGCTTGGCCCGCGGCGCTGGCGGCAAGGTCCGCGACTTTTTCACCGGCCGCGGTGTAGAGGCGGATGCGCGCGAAGGCCGGGGCGTTGATGAAAAGCACCGCCGTGTGCCCCAGGCGGGGGCGCATGGGGTTGGGAAAGACGAAGACGGTGTCGACCGTGTCCGAGGGAACCGACTCCATGACCTGAACAACGGAGAAGTGGTCGGTCCGTGCCGTGACGGTGTTGGCGGCCGCGTTCACCGAGCTCAGCAGCGGGGTCCAGAATCCCGAGCCGTCATCGTAGCGGGCGAGCACGAGGCGGGCCTCGGTCAGGCCCGCCACGTCGGCGTCGCGGTAGGGGATCGTGACCGTCACGAGTTGGGAGGGCGAGAGGGCGGGAGTCACGATGACTTCGAGGGCCACTCCCGTGGCCCGCAAGGCGGCGGGCCCGGCGCTCGGGCTGGCCAGGGACGCGGGCGTCTGCAGGGTGATCTGCACGTCGGAAGCGAAGGCCCCGGCCGGGACCGCGACCGAGGCCGTGCCCCCCGGCATGGCCCAGGTCAGGGTCGCTGCGGCCGAGGCGCCAAGCGAGCTCGTCGTCTCGAAGTCGTGGCGCGCGAGGTAGGCGTCCTCGCCGCTTCCCGTGACGTTGATCGAGCCGACGAGGAGCATCGTGTCTCCGGTCTCCACGACGACCCCCAGCCCCTGGTCGGCGCCGGCGGCCGGGCCGTTGGTGACGCGGCTGGCGATCACGACCAGCGCGGGGCTGTATTTGACGGCCAGGACGTCGAAATTGATGTGGCCCGCGACGTAGATGTTTCCCGCGGAGTCGCTCGCCACCCCCGCCGCGTCGTCGCCCAGGCCGCTCGTGATCCCCAGGGTCGCGCTCGAGGCCAGGACGAGGGCCGAGGAGTAGACCGCGGTCCGGGCGTCCGGGTCGGTCCCGGTGTTGGTCACCCCGACAACCACCGGGCGCCCGTCCGGGCCCACCTTTACCTCATTCCATTCGTCCACGACCGAGCCCGACCCGTCCAGGGTGGCGCTGGCCTTGAAGACGAGCGTCAAGTCGAGCTTGGCCAGCCAGGCGTTGGCGTTGGTGGAGTCGCGCACCGTGCCGGCGAGATAAACGTCGCCCGCGGTGGAGACGGCCACTCCCCGGGCCACGTCCGTGCTGGTGGCGGCGCCGTTGAAGGTCCCGCTGGAGAGCAGGGCCAGAGTCGAGTCGAACTTGGCCACGACGGCGTTCCTGCCGCCGAGGGTCTGGCTCACCTCGCCGGCGACGAAGACCAGGCCGCTCGAGTCGACGTCGATGTCGTAGCCGATGTCGTCGGTGCCCGCGCTGCCGGCGAGGGTGGCGCTGGCAAGCAGTACCAAAGAGGGAGAGAGCTTGGCCACCCAGAGGTCGTAGCCCGCGCCCGTCACCGAAATCTCCCCGGCGATGTAGAGGTTCCCGTCGGGGCCGATGTCGATGCCCTGGCTCTCGTCGGTGTTGTTGCCGGGGCCGTTGAAGGAGAAGCTCGAGAGCAGGACCATGTTCCGGTCGAACTTGCCGACCCAAGCGTCGAGGTTGCCGTTGAAGGCGTAGCCCGCGGCGTAGATGTTCTGGCTGGAGTCCGTCGCCACGTCGTGGATCCGGTCGGAGCCGTTGCCGGTGCCGTTGAACTTGGCGCTCGTGGAGATGTGGATGGCCCGCGCCGGGGCGGCGAGGGCGAGCAGAAAGAGCGCGCGGAGCCAGCGGCGGGTGCGGTCGGGCATGCCCCAGAATTATGACGGGGAATCCTCGCGGATTCCATATCCTGGGTGTTACGGGCCGGTGCTGATTTTGGTTCCTGCCGGCTTTCAGCTCACCGCGGTCAGGAGCTTCCGGAACCGGGGGGGTCAAAGGCTGCCCACCCCGGGATCAGTTCCTGGAATTTGCGGACCACGGGCTCCTCCGTCGCCCACAGCTCATCGGCCGAGATCTCGACCGGGCGCCCGTTCCGGGGACGCAGCATGACCCTATGCCGAGCGCTCAAGAGGCGGCCGTCTTTGGCCACGCGCAGATGCCACTGCTCGACGCGCCAGCCCCCCTGCCCATGACTCCTCCACTCCTCGGAGACCATCGTCACGAGACCCACCCGGAAATCGGACCGCCCGCCGTAGCCCCAGAGCCTGACGGCGTCGAGCCGGCGTTCGCCCTCCGCGCTCCCGCTGGATCGCGTCAGTCCCAGGCTCGCGGGGGACATCCGCTCCGGCGCGCGATATTCGCCGCGCTCGTGGAGCGCGCGCAGAATTCGGTCCCAGGACGCGGCATCGGCCACGGGGGACGCCTTGAAGAGCTTGGAGAGATCCGGAAAGCGACGCGCGTGGATCACACCCGGCGAGGCTTCGGCTACAAAAGCGGCATACGCCGCCTCCCCGCGGGCCCGGTCAAGGAGGGACCGCGCGTCCACGCCTTGGTCAAAGTCGAGCCCCGGGGCTTGGGGCGCAGCCGCCCCGGCGCGGGCGGGGGCCTGGAGAAACGCCCAGACGCAGGCCCCGATCGCGATTCTGCCCCATTCCCTCATGTTCTTAAGACCCCCTGCGCCGGTCCGGCGCCTCTTCATGATAGGGCCTCCCGGACGCGATGAAACGGGCCTTTCCCCTGGTCGTCACCATCCATCATTCCCTCGCTATCAGGGGAAGGCAGCCCCGACTCAAAAATCGCCATGAAGGCCGTCACCTGTCGTCACGGCAGTCCGCGATTTTCCGAGGCGACTTTCCGCGACGCGCCGATTCGTCCTCCGTGTCAAGTCACGTAAAAAGGTTACCGAAGGAATAGAGCCGTCGTAGGCCGGT
>CAYJXJ010000061.1:0-23146 GCA_964374095.1 uncultured Elusimicrobia bacterium | reverse complement strand
CCAAGCCGACTGCGTCGTCTTGGGCGAGTACTCCACCCCTCATCAAGAACAAGCGTATATCGAGAACAACGGCATGGCCGCCTGGGTCGAGCCGGACGGGACCTTGGTGGTCACCGGTTCGATGCAATGCCCCTACTATATCCTCAAGGCCCTCAAGCCGCTGTTCGGCCTGCCCGCATCCAAGGTCCGCGTGATCCAGACCGTGACGGGAGGGGGCTTCGGCGGCAAGGAGGAGTATCCGTCGATGCTGGCGGGGCACGCGGCCTTGCTGGCGTGGAAGGCCAAGCGTCCGGTAAAAATGATCTATGACCGCCACGAGGACATGGCGGCCACGACCAAGCGCCATCCCGCGGTGGTGCGCCACCGAACCGGCCTTACTAAGGAAGGCCGGCTCGTGGCGCAGGATATCGAGGTGTTGATGGACGGCGGCGCCTACATGACGCTTTCCCCCGTGGTGCTGTCGCGCGGCACCCTGCACGCCGCCGGCCCCTACGAGTGCCCCAACGTGCGCGTGCGGTCCAAGGTCGTGGCCACCAATTCCCCGCCCAACGGGGCTTTCCGCGGCTTCGGGGCGCCCCAAACCCTCTTCGCCGTCGAACTCCACTGGGAGAAGATCGGCAAGGCCTTGGGAAAAGATCCCCTGGAACTGCGGCGGCTCAACGTGTTTCGGCCGGGCTCCGTGACCGCGACCGGCCAGATTCTGAAGGAGAGCCTCGGCGCCCAGGAGGTGCTCGAGCGCGTGGCGCGGCGCAGCGCCTACGCCCGCAAGCGGCGGGCCTATGCCGCCGCCAACCGGCGTCCCGGCCGAATTTGGCGGGGAATCGGCATCGCTCTCGTCCATCATGGCGCGGGCTTCACGGGAAGCGGGGAGGTGATGCTGGCCAGCCGCGCCGCGGTGAGCCTCACCCCGGAGGGCCGCGTCCGAGTGCTGGCGGCCTCGACCGAGATCGGCCAGGGGACCAACACCATGTTCACCCAGATCGCGGCCGAGACTTTGGGCGTGCCCGCCTCCTGCGTGGAGGTGCAGACTCCCGATACTTTCCAGGTCCCGGACTCCGGGCCTACGGTGGCCAGCCGCACGTGCATGGTTGTCGGAGGGCTGGTCCAGCGGGCCGCGTCCCAACTGCGGGCGGAGGTCGAGAAGGCGCTCGGCCGCCCGCCGCGATTTGCCCGTGACTTGGCCCAGGCCGCGGCCTCCCTCTGTGGCGCGGGCGAGCGCCGCTTCGAGGCCCAATACCAGAAGCCGGCCGAGATTCAGTGGGACGACAAGACCTACCAGGGCGACGCCTACGGTTCTTACGGTTTCGCCGCGCTGGCGGCGGATCTGGAGGTGGATCGGGCCACCTGTGAGGTGACCGTGCGCCGGGTCACCACCGCTCAGGACATTGGCCGCGCCATCAATCCGACGTTGGCGGAGGGCCAGATCACCGGCGGCACCGCGCAGGGGCTGGGTTGGGCCCTCCTCGAGAACGTGGTCACCCGCGGCGGGGTCATGCACAACGCCCAGTTCACCAACTACATCATCCCCACCGCGATGGACGCGCCGCCGATGGACGTGGAAATCGTCGAGAAACCCTACTCCCGAGGTCCTTTCGGCGCCAAGGGGGTCGGGGAGCTTCCCATGGACGCGCCCGGCCCGGCGGTCGCCGCGGCCGTGTACCACGCCACCGGGGCTTGGGTCTGCGACCTGCCGGTCCTGCCTGAGAAGATCATGAAGGGACTTCAAGCATGAAGCTCACGGTCAACGGCAAGCGCCGCGTCACCCGTGGGCCCGCGTTCAAGCGCCTGATCGACGTCTTGCGCGAGGAGTTCGCGCTCACGGGGACCAAGGAAGGCTGCGGCGAGGGCGAGTGCGGGGCCTGCACCGTCCTGCTGGACGGCCGCCCGGTCCTGAGCTGCCTCCTGCCCGCGGCCCAGGCCGAAGGACGGCGCGTGGAGACCGTCGAGTCCCTGGGCCGCCCCGGTTCCCTCAGCCGCCTACAGGCGGCGTTTCTTAAGACCGGCGGAGCCCAGTGCGGGATCTGCACCCCGGGCATGCTCATGTCGGCCCATGCCTACTTGCGCGGCGGGGGGTCCCGCCGGCCGGAGTCCATCCGCTGCGCCTTGGCCGGAAACCTTTGCCGCTGCACCGGCTACGGCCATATCGTTCAGGCGGTCCAGAAGGCGGCGGGCATGACGGCGAGGCGTCGGCGGGGGCGGCGATGAGGGGCTCGGCCGAGTCCATGACGTTGCTGCGGGCAAGCAGCGCCGGCGGAGCGGTTCGACTCTATGCGCGCACCCCCGGCGCAATCCCCCTTGCCGGCGGCACCGACCTGATGGTGTTGTGGAACATGGGCGTTCTCAACGGCCGTACCATCCTTGACCTATCAGGCGTTCGGGAGTGGAGTACAATTCGCGCCGGGCGGCGAGGCGTGCGCATCGGAGCCCTGGCCACGCATGCCGTCATCCAGGAGCATCCCGCGGTCCGGCGTGGGTTCCCGCTCTTAGTCCAGGCCTGCGCCACCGTTGGCGCCGCCCAAATCCAGAACCGGGGCACGCTCGGGGGAAACATCGCCAACGCTTCCCCGGCCGGCGACACCTTCCCCCCCTTGGCCGTGTACGAAGCCCGCGTCCGGGCGGTCGGCCCTGGAGGCCGGCGGGAGGTTCCTATCCTTGAAATTTGGGCCGGGGTCAAGAAGACGACCCTGGCCGCCGGGGAACTCATCGAGGCCGTGGAGCTTCCGGCGCTGCCGGGGCGGCCGTCGCGGCAGATGTTTCGCAAGATCGGCACGCGCGCGGCCCAAGCCATCTCCAAGGTCGTCATGGCGGGGCTGCTGTGGGTCGAGCGCGGCTGCGTCAAAGAGCTCCGCTTGGCCCTGGGCAGCGTCGCCCCCACGGCGCGTCGGGCCCGGATGGTGGAGGAGTTCGCGAGGGGCAAGCCCTTGAGCCATGACATGGCCGCCGAGGCGGCGCGACAACTCGCGCGGGACATCTCGCCCATCGACGATTTTCGATCCACCGCCGAATACCGGCTGGGGGTCGCGCAAAATCTCCTGAGGGAGTTCCTAAAACCATGAACAAGACCGCCACGTCGCTCTCCGCAGCCTCCATCAGGGGCGCTCTTGCGCCCCTGCGGCGCGCCCACGCCGCCGCGGCGGGCCGGCGGCCGGGCGGCGCGGACGCGCGCCGGCCCGTGCATGTCGTCTATGGGGGGGCGCACCTGTTCAAGGCGGCAACGGCTCGGAAACTTGGGGACTCGGCCCTTGCTTTTTTGAACGACTATGCTCCCGATGCCGTGGTCTTTGCCAATGCCCTGGGACTTTCGCAGGACTTCGCCCCGGAGATTTACTCACGGGTGGTCGGCAAACTACGGCGCGAACCGGTCGAGGATTACCGCATCGATTTCGAGGATGGTTACGGCCTTCGGCCCGATGAGGAAGAGGATGCCCATGCGGCCGGGGCCGCGGCGGAACTTCTGGAGGGCCGGAGACGTCGATCGCTCCCGCCCTTCATCGGGATACGAATCAAGCCTCTAACGCCCCCCTCATGGGGACGCTCCACGCGCACCCTCGACATCGTCCTAACGGCGCTAGGGCGGGGAGGAGGGCTTCCGGAGAATTTCGCGCTCACTCTGCCCAAGATCGAGAGGCCCTCCGAGGTGGCGGTCCTCTCCCGCCTAATCGGCCGGCTCGAATCCAAAACCCACCTGCGGCGGGGGAGCGTCAAGATCGAACTCATGATCGAGACCCCGGAGGCCATAGCTTCGCCGCGGGGACTCGTTGAGGCCGCAGGGGGCCGCTGCGTCGGGGCGCACTTCGGCACCTACGACTACACCGCCTCGATCGGGCTGACGGCCTCCGAACAGCGCATGCACCATCCCGCCTGCGGGTTCGCCAAGCGCGCCCTCCAGGTCGCCCTGGCGGGGACCGGGATCGCCGTCTGCGACGGCGCCACCACGCTCATGCCCGTGGTCATGCGCCGCTCCGGAGCCGAGCCGTCGGCCGAGGAGCTTCGCGCCGATCGCGATTCGGTCCACGCCGCTTGGAAAGCGCATTACGACGACGCGCGGACCTCGCTTTCCGAGGGGTTCTACCAGGGCTGGGACCTGCACCCGGCCCAACTCGTCAGCCGCTACGCGGCGGTGTACGCGTTTTTTCTGGAGGGGCTCGCGGCGGCCTCGACCCGGCTTCGAAACTTCGTGGAGAAAGCGGCCCGGGCCACCGCCACGGGCCAGGCCTTTGACGACGCGGCCACGGGACAAGGCCTGCTGAACTTCTTTTTGAGAGGCCTCGGCTGCGGCGCCATCAGCGAGGCCGAGGTCCGGGATGCGGGGTTGAGCCCCGAGGAGTTGGCGACCCGCTCGTTCCTGAAGATACTGGAGGGGCGGAGCTAGCCTGCCTCCTGCCGGCCGCTAGAAAGCGTAGCCCAGGCGCAGGGAGGGGATGACCCAATTCAAGGAATCGTCATCCCGGCCGTCGCGGTCGAAGTCCGCGGCGTTCCAGACGTGGTGGAGTCGAAGGTCAAAGGCGACTCGCCAGCGTTGGAGGACCCGTTGCTCGATGCCGACCCCGATGCTGGCCCCGATGTCGGTGTCGGCGTCGGTTCTCTGCGCGATCACAACCTCGGAGAAATGCGCTCCGCGCGTCGAGATGCCGTTGATCTTGGTGACCCCCGCCCGGTGCCATAGGTGATACATTCCCGCCCCCATCATGATGTAGGGGCGGTAGTCGATGTCATCGAACTCGATCCAGCGCCCGATCCTGAGCATGGGGGTGAAATGGACCCAGAAGAGCTTGGCCGAGGATGTGAATTGCAGGGAGTCGGGCCGGCCGTCGGCCGGGGAGTCGAAGTCCACCTCGCCGAGCTTGCCCCCCAGGCTGTGGCCCGTGGCGTAGCCGAGTTCGGCGCCGCCCGCGAACCATTCATGCAGCTGGTAGAGCGCGGCGCCCTGCAGGTGGAAGGATTTTCTCAAGTAGTGGGCCGTGAAAGCGGCCGGAAAGGAATAACCCACGGGGTCGAAGTAGCCTTCCCAGCGGGTGGTCTGCGATTGAACCGGGGGGCCGAGAAGGGCCACAAGGGACGCGAGGAGCAGGCCGGGCATCGGTCTCATTCTATCAGAATGGGGTTACGGAATTCGGTCGGCTCCGGCCCGCTCGGTGGATTGTCTGGGGGTTGATCTCGGCGACGCTCAGGAACGTCCGGTTTGACACGAGTTAGGCGCCAAGCATGGTGGGCTCGGTCCAGGACCGAGTTGCCCCAGTGCCCCCGTCCTCGCCCATGAAGACCTGAAGCCCTGCGCCCCGGGTTGCATCTTCTCCGGCCCCCTGTTACACTGGGGGTATGCCTCCCGAGGGGGACCCGGGCCTCCGACCAGGGGGAGCGCAGGCGGTTGCTCCTCCTCCCGCGCGGCGGCCCTTCCTCAAGATCGCGGTAGCCGTTGCCGCGGTCGTCCTGACTCCGTTTGGGGCCATGGCCTTCATTCGCTGGTTTTTCGCCGAAATACCGCTGCAAACCCTCAACCCCGGCATCGGGTCCCAATCGTCGGCCGCCAATCTTCCCGCGATTCCCCCGCTGGTCCCCGCGCCGGCCTCATCCCCGGCGCCGCCGCAAGTGTCGGCCTCGCCCGCGCCGCTTCCCACCCCCCCGGCCGTTCCTCCACCGGCCGCCGCTCCCGCGGCTTCCGATCCGCCGCAGGAGACCGGCGTCATCACGGTCATCGCGGAGGGAGAGCCGCCGCCCCCCGAGAGCCCCAAGCCCGTCTCCAAGCTCAAGCCCATGCGCGGCTGGTCGGCCACCAACGTGACAAGCCGCCAGGATCACGGGACCAAGCCGGCGGGTCCGGTGTATTACCTGAGCCAGCCCTCGCAGCCTCCGGCGGCGCCGGCGGTCTTGTCCCCCGCGGGGCAAGCCCCGATCCCGTCGGTTCCAACGCCGGCCGCGCCTCCCGCCCCCAAGGCCAGGGCCGCGTTCCGAACGGTCCCCGGCGGGGGAGGATCGGCGACGGCGGCGCCCGGCACTCCCCTTCCGTCTCGTGGGACGCCGCGCGTCACGGTGCAGGGCGGCGGTCCCATCGGCACCATGGACCATCTCCCCGGCGGCGAGGCTCTGCCGCCGCCGCAGACCGAACCCCAGCCCGGTCCGCCCAGCCACTACACCATTATCGCGCCGCCCGATCCCGTCCCGACCCCCAACCCGGAGTCGCCCCGCACCCAAGACGGGCCGTGCCCGCGCCGCGGCTGGTGGAAGAACTCCGCGACCTTCATGTGCTACTTCACGCGGGAGTCCTGCGAGGCCGCCGGCAACCGGCGTGGGACCTGTTCCCAGCCCAATCCGTGAGCGATGACCCCAAAGGCGACGTCCCGACGTCGGCGTTCCGCGGCTCCCTTAGGAATGCCGCTTGCGCCGGGCCTCGGCCTGAAAGTACCGCTCGCGCTCATCAGCGGTCTCCACCAAAACCCGCGGCACCGGAGAAGGACGCCCCCGGGCGTCCACGGCCACCATGGTGACGAGGCAGGAATTGGTGTGGATGCGCCCGCCGGTGCCGAGGTCCTCGGCGTAGACTTCGACGCCGACCTCCATGGAGGAGCGGCCGGCGTGATTGATCCGCGCCCGCGCGGTCACAAGGTTGCCGATCCGAATCGGCACGAGAAACTCCACCCGCTCCATGGCCACGGTGACGCAAGGCTTGGCGGAATGCCGCATGGCGCAGACCGCCGCGGCCTTGTCGACCATCTGGAGGATCTTGCCTCCGAAGACCGTGCCGCGCAGATTGGCGTCGGGCGGCGAGACCAGGTCGGAGATCTCGGCCATGGAGGCCCGGACGGGCTTTCCGGCCATCAGAAAAGCCACCCGAAGCGCAGCCCGGGCACGGCCAGGCCCACCCCCCCATGGGGGCGGAAGATGAGGTGGTAGCGCAGGTCCAATGCCAGCTCGAAGAAATCCCGGATCTCATAGCCGAGGGTATGCCCGAGGCTCAACCCCCCGTAGGCGTTGGAGGAGCCGGCAAAAGGGACCCGAGCGCCGTTGAGCGAGGCGCCGGTCGAGCCGGTTCCCGAGAGAGCGGCATGGCCGCTGCCGGTCCAGAAGGCGTAGAGCCCCATCCCCAAGGTGAATGAGTACTTGACCTCATCGGCGATCAGCCCTCCGGCGCGGATGGTGGGAGTCACGTTCATCATGGTCTCATCGATGTCCGAAGAAAACGAGACGGAGTCCTTCCGCCCGTCCCCGTCGAAGTCGGCTTCCGCCATTTTGCCGTGGAACTTGTGGCCGGCGGAGTAGCCCAGCTCGAGGCCGTACCAGTAGCCGTCCTCGACTTCATAATTGACCGCGGTGAGCAGGTGCAGGGAGGTGCCGTGCTCGCTCTTGAAGCGGCCCTCGCCGACGGGCGCGGCGACTCCCGGCGTCAATGAGAGCGACCATTGGCCCTTGCCGGCCTGGGCCTTGGCCGCGGTGAGGGCGACCAGAAGGACCGCGAGATTAAGCGCCCTCACCGCAGAATCATGCTTTTTTCTTCCCGCCGCAGTCAAACCACCGCGCGGGCGCCTCCAAAATATTGGAAGCGCCCGCCTCCTCGGGATTGCGTATAATTCCCCCATGAGGCGCCTCCCGGCCCCCGTGTGCCTATCCGTTCTCGCGGCGCTGGCCGCCTGCGACCTGCGCCCGGCCAGGACGGTCCGCATCGCCGTGACCGTGCCGCTGAGCGGGGCGCTTGCCGCCGACGGGACGGGCCTCCTCCGCGGGGTGGAGCTCGCGGTGTCGGAAGCCGCGCCTTTTTCGGAGCCGTCCCTCAAGGTCGAGGTCGTGGGCATCGACGACCGCGGCGACCCGGCCCACGCCGAGGAGGCGGCCCGGCGCGCCGCGCAGGACCCGGACGTGATGGCGGTCGTGGGGCACTACACCTCGGGGTGCTCGCTTCCGGCGTCGCGTCTATACGCCCAGGCCGGACTGGCCATGGTGACGCCGACCTCCACCAACCCCGAACTCACCGTCCAGCAGACCCGCGCCGACTGGACGGGTCCGCGGATCGTCTTCCGCCTGCCGCCATCCGACGACATCCAGGGCAGCTTCGCCGCGGATTTCGCTCACGGCCGCTGGTCGTTGGGAAAAATGGCGGTTCTTCATGATGCCTCGCCCTACGGTCTGGGCCTGGCGGAGGAGTTTCGCAAGGAGTTCCTCCGTCTGGGGGGGCGGGTGGTGCTCTTCGACGCGGTTGCCAAGGGGGCAAGCGATTTCCGTGAGCCGCTGGCGGCGGTCCGCGCCGCCAAGCCGGATGGAATTTTTTTCGGCGGGATGTACCCTGAGGCCGGGCTTCTCCTGCGCCAGGCGCGCGAGCTGCGCATCAACGCGACCTTCGTCGCCGGAGACGGCGCCAAGGCCGACGACCTCTTCACCATCGCCGGCCCGGCGGCCGACGGGGCCTACGTGACGGTCCTGGGCGTGCCGGTCGAGCATCTCCCGGCCGCGGAGGATTTCGTGGCCCGGTACAAGGCCAAGTTCGGCGGGGCGGCCCCCCGCGCCTTCGACCATTACGCCTACGAAGCGGCGCGGATGGTGCTGGGGGCGCTGCGGGCGGCGGGACCCGACCGGGGCCGCATCATCGCGAGGATCGCGGGCGGACGCCACCAGGGCATGCTGGGCGAGATCGTTTTCGACCACAAGGGCGACACGACCAAGAGGCTCGTGACCATGACCCGCGCGGACTTCGCCGAGAAACGTTTCCAGACGGTGTTTTGACCCCCCCATATTAAGGAATGTCACTCTCAGCGGCGGTCTCCCGATGCGCGGATCTCAAGGACGCCGCGGCATGCGGCCGGCGATTGGCGCGCGAGGCGCTCGGGAGCCTGAGCGCGCCGGGGCGGGGTCTGCTGGTTTTTTCTCCCTTCCAGGGAGTCGATCATGCCAAGCTCTTGGCGGGATTGCGGGAGGCTTCAGGGGGACTGCCGCTGGCGGGCGGCACGACTTACGGCGGCATATCAACCGAGGGGCTGGAGGAGCGGGCCGTGGTGGTCATGGCCCTGGGGGGCGAGGCGGGGGTGTCCACCGGGGTCGGGAGGGGTCAGGCTAGAGACGCCCGCGGCGCCGGACGGGAGGCGGCTCGCTCGGCGCTCGCGTCGGCGGCCGGGGAGCCGCGCCTGGCCATCCTCATGCACGAGCCGCAGATGGGCGAGGCCTTCCGCATCGTCGAAGGCGCCCGGGATGTTTTTGGTTCGTCCTTCCCGATCGTGGGGGGGGGGACCGGCACGGGATTTATCATGGAGCAGAGTCCCTTCTCCAAGCAGTTCGTGGACGGCCGCGTCCTGGCGGGTTCTTGCGTGGCCATGCTCCTGTCCGGTGATGTCCGGGCTTCCTTCGGCTTCTCGCATGGCGGGGAGGCGGTCACGCCTCCTGTCGGCCTGACCAAGGCGGCTGGAAACGTGGTCCTTGAACTCGACGGGCGCCCCGCGCTCGATGTGATCGAGGAGGCGCTCGGGTGCCGCTGCTCCGGCGCCGGTAGCCCTTTCTCGGTCTTCAACGTGTCGCTGGGCCGGGTCGGGCCCGAGGGCGGTCAATATCCCCTGCTGGGTCTTTGGGGGGTGGACCGGGCTCGACGCGCCCTGCTCTGCGGCAGTCCCTTGGAAGCGGGAGTGAGCTACCGCTTCGTGAAAACATCTCCGGAAGACGTGCTGCGAACGACGCGGGAATCCGCGTCCCGGGCGCGCCAAGGCCTCACGGGCGGCGCGCCCGCCGCGGTGCTGGCCTTCGACTGCTACGGCCGCAAGCTGCTTCTGGGAGGGCACGACCTGGTCGGCGAGGAACTCAAAGCCTTGCGCGAAGAGTGCGGGGGAGCTCCCGTGGCCGGCATGTACTCGGGTTCCGAGATCGGGTATCTCAACCCCGACACCCCGCACGCCGGGAGCCATTACTCCCACGCCAGCACCAGCCTCGTATTCCTCGGATGATCGACCCGCCCGGCGCCGGCCTCGAGGGCGGGGAGCGGCGGGTCGTGACGATCCTCTTCGCCGACGTCAAGGGATTCACCGCCATGTCCGAACGCCTCGATCCGGAGGAAGTCCGCGAGATCATGAACCGGGCCTTCGGCCTGCTCTCCCAGGTCGTCTATGATCAGGGAGGGGTGGTCGATAAGTACGTCGGGGACTGTCTCATGGCTCTTTTCGGCGTCCCGATTTCGAAGGAGGATGACGCCATCCGCGCCGTTCGCGCGGGCCTGAAGCTCCAAGTCGCGCTGGCGGCCTTTGGCGAGGAGCTGCGTCGTTCCCAGGGCCTGGGGGTCTCGATGCGGGTCGGCATCAACACCGGCCTGGTTCTCGCGGGGGAAGTGGGGTCCCTTCAGCGCCATGATTTCACGGTGATGGGCGACTCGGTCAACACCGCCTCCCGCATCGAGCACGACGCCGAACCAGGACGGGTATGGATCGGGCCTGAGACGGCGCGGCTGGTGGGCGCGGCTTTCACGCTCAAAAAGCTCGGAGCGCGGGCCATCCGGGGAAAGGAGCGCAAGATTCAGCTCTACCAGGTCGAAAGCGAGGGCGCCGCGCCCGGCGCCGTCGCCCCGGGGCTCAGGTCCGCATTCGTGGGGCGGCGCAAGGAGCTGCGGCTTCTCGAGGGGGCCTGGGAGTCGGCGCGCGGCGGGGAGACCACGGTGGCGACCGTGGTCGGGGACGCCGGGTTGGGCAAAACCCAGCTCGTGGCCCGCTTCCTGGCCGATTCCGCCGGCGGCAACGGCGGCGGTCCGAAGCTCCTGCGGGTGAGCTGCCCGCCGGGCGGGCTCGGGCCTTACGGCGTCTTCATCGAGATTTCCCGAGCCGCGGGAGTTGAGGCGCCCGCCCCGGGCGCCGCGGATTGGAAGGACCGGTTCTTCCTGGCTTTCGAGCGCTGGCTGATGCGCGAGGCCGGCTCACGCCCGGTCCTGCTCGCCCTCGAGGATCTGCACTTCGCGGATTCCGGCGCCTGGGAGCTGCTGGGGTTTCTCGTCAACCGCCTCCGGGACACGCCGGTGATGATTCTCTCCTCTTTTCGCCCCTCCGTCGACCGCAGCCTGCATTGGTTGTCGGCCCAGAACTACGTTCCGGTGGCGCTCAAGCCCTTGGCCGGGAAGGAGGCTCTTGCGGTCGTCGAGCGATCCTTGGGCCGCAATACCCTGCCGGATTCGTTCAAGGAGAGCCTGATCCGACGCTCCGGGGGCAATCCGTATTTTTTGACCGAACTCGTCTGGAGCCTGGCCGACCGGGGGGAACTCGAGCGCCGCGGGGGAGCGTGGTGCCTGGCCGAATCCCGCGGACGGCCCCGGATTCCCGAGACGGTCCAAGCGGCGCTCTCGGCAAGGCTCGACCAGTTGAAGCCCGAGGCCCGCTCTCTCCTGCAGGCCGCCAGCGTCCTGGGCATGGAATTCTCCGAGCCCGTGCTGAGGGAGGTCGCGGCGTCGGATGAGCCGATCACGCCGCTGCTTGAAGAACTTGTGTCCAGGCGGTTCCTCACCAAGGTCCTCGGCTGCGATGGGGCTGAGGCCTACGGTTTTCTGCATGCCCTTCTTCAGGAAGTGTGCGCCGAAGCCTTGCTGCGTCCCGCCCGCCAGCGTTATCACAGGCGGGCCGGGGAGGCGTTCGCCCGGCTTGCTCCCGATCCGCACGGTCCGGCCTTAAGCCGGATCGCCGACCATTTCTATCAGTCCGGTGACCGGGTCCTGGCCTTTCCCTTAGTCATGCGCGCGGCGAAGGAATCGGCCTTGCGCTACGCCTTGGACGAGGCGCTGCAGGCTTACGGGAGGGCTCTCGAACTCATCGGCGCGGACGCCGAGCGGGACGGCGTCACCCCCGCCGAGATTCACTTCGGACGGGGCGGCATGCTGATCGCGGCCAACGATTTGGACGGGGCCCTCGTCTCCTTCCGCAAGTGTCTCGACGCGCTGGGCTGCGGCCATCCCCTTCGAGTGGAAGCCTTGCGCAAGATGGCCCGCATACGAGTCATCCGCGGCGAGCCGGAACTGGCCCAGGAGATTTTCCGAGAGGCTCTGGATTGCGGGGCCCTGCCGTCGCGACACCGCGCCGAGATCTACTACGAGATGGCGGGGGGCTACTTTCGCATCGGCAAGGACCCGGAGGCGATGGAGTGGCTGATGCGGGCCGCCCAGGAGGCGGCCCGGGCCGGCTTGGAGGTGGACATGCCCACGGAGGCGGATGTGCACCAAATTTTCCCGGCGCTCTCGGTTCTGGCCGAGGCGGCTTGATGGAACGCTTCGCGACCGACAACGTCAGAAAGCACTTCGATTCGATCGCCGATCAATACGACGCGGGCAAGGAACGGCAGTCGTACTATTACGAAACTCTCCGGGCGATCTACGGCGAAGTTGTTCCCCCGGGTTCCCTGGTCCTGGACGTGGGCTGCGGGACGGGGACGCTCCTGGCCAGCGTGCGCCCGCGCCGTGGGACCGGGCTCGATCTGAGCCCCCGAATGGCCGAATTGGCGTCTCGCCGACACCCTGAGCTCGAATTCCGGGCCGAGGACATCGCCAAGCCCTCCCGGCGGGAACCCTATGAGTACGTGATGCTGAGCGACGTCATCGAACATCTTCCCGACCTCGATGCGGCGTTGGAAGGACTCAAATCCTACGGAGACGCCCAGACGCGTTACGTCGTGACCTGCGCCAACCCCCTTTGGGCCCCCGTCCTGCATTCGGCCGAGACCCTGGGCCTCAAGCTCCCCGAGGGGGATCACGAGTGGATCGGCGCCAAGGACCTGATCGCGCTCACCGCCAAGCACGGTTACGCCCTCTTGCGCTTGGGGGGCCGGATGCTCGCGCCCAAGAAAGTGCCTCTCCTAAGCGCCGCCCTAAACGCCCTCAGCCGCTGGCCGCCCCTGCGGCCCCTCTGCTTAATCCAGGTCCTCATCTTCCGGCTGGGGTCACATCCTAACATCTGACAAATTAGCGGGAACTTTTTGGGGGGGTAAATCGTATAAGGGGCATGGCGCGTGCCCTTCGTATCGAGTTTCCTGGCGCCTACTACCACGTGATGGGCCGCGGAAACGCCCAGCAGAGGATATTCCTCGATGATATCGATCGTGGAGAGTTCCTGCGGTTGTTGGCTCTCGCCGCACGCCGGTACGCATTCGCCTATCACGCCTATGCCCTGATGCCGAATCATTATCACATTCTTCTGGAAACGGCGGAGGGCGGCCTCTCAAGAGGGCTTCAATTGATCAACGGGGTCTACAGCCAATTTTTCAACTATCGGTATGACCGCGTCGGCCATGTGTTCCAGGGTCGGTTTAAGGCCCTCCTGATCGACGGTAATGCCTACTGGTTGGCGGTGAGCCGGTATATCCACCAGAATCCAGTAAAGGCGGGCTTAGTTGAAAAGCCCTGGGACTATCCTTGGAGCAGCTGCCGGGAACTGCTCGGGCTGGTTGAGCCGGCAAGCTGGCTGAAGACGGACCAGACCCTGGGCTACCTCGTTGGCTCCGCGGATCCTCGGTTGGATTACCGGCGGTTCCTTGAGGCTTGCACACAGGATGATCCCTGGGAGGATTCGGTCGGCCAAAGCTTCTTTGGATCGAAAGAATTTGTCCACCGAATGCGACAAAAATCGAGCGGGACTGTTCTGCAGAACAACGATTTTGCCTACCGCGACGAGCTAATCGAGCGCCCTACTCCAGAGACGGTGCTTGACGCAGTCGGTCGACATCTAGCGGGCCACGCTTCCAGTAGGGGGCCTGGCTGGAAGAACTCGGTCGAGAAAATGACGGCTATTCATATGCTGCGGGAAGCCGCCGGGTTGAAAATCGTCGAAATTGCGGCTAGATTTGGGATGAATGCCGGCGCTGTTACGCAGGCGCTTAAGCGCTTCCGACCCATCATTGCAAATGATCCGGGGCTCGCCCAGATTCTAAGTATCCTGGAGCGTGATTTGAAGTTGGCAGCCTCCACCCAGGGGCCCCAGCCTGCGGGGACAGCCGAGTTTGTCAGATGTTAGGATGTGACCCCATCAGCGCATGATTTGGACGCGGCCGATGGAGGGCTGGGGGATCAGGGCCTTGGACAGGGAGCCGATGCCGTCGCTGACGTACATCGCGACCAGCAGGACCACGCTGCAGAGCACGACGCCCACCGCCACGTTGCCCTTCCTGAGTTCGAGGCCCTCCTGGATGCGGCTGGTGAGCTTGCCGTAGAATCGCAGGGAGAAGGACAGGGTCAGCACCGTGACGACAAAGACCATGACCATCTGCGACGCGGCGAACAAGAACATGCGGCCCGCGCCCAGTCCGTCCGCCTGGGGAGTCATGAAATGCAGGCGGATCATGCTGATGACCGGATCCAGGCCCTGTTTGACCATGAAGCCGGTGGCGAGCAGCATCCCGGCCAAGAGGATCGCGATGGCCAGGTTCCCTTTTTTAAGCTCCTCATCCTCATCATAGTCGGGATTGGTGATGCTCACCAGCCAGTAGTTGGTGTAGATCACCAGCACCGACATGACGACCGTGAGGATGAGCTCGAAGGCGCTGACGAGAACTCGGGTCACGTACATGTTTTTCTCTCCTAGGCGGTTAAAAGGGTTGTATCGGGATGCCGTGGGCGGCGTTGATCAAGGCCACCGTGTCGTCGGTCACGGTGCCCGGAGGAAGCCAGGCTGGGCCGGCGGGCTCGATCAAGATGTATTGAACCCCGCCGTGCTCGACGAACATGTCCCCTTGGCGCGGGATGCGGGCGATGCCGATCAGGTAGTGCTGGGGCAGGGCCACGCCCACGCCGCGGATGCCGCGCCAATTGGCCAGCACCGTGGCCAGGAGCGCGGACTTCGTGTCACAGTCTCCCCAGCCGTCCACCAGGGCCTTGGGCGGCGGGTGAATCCCGCCGATATTTCGCCCGTTCTCGATGGTCGGTGGCAGGCGGTAAGCCATGGAAGTCTGGACCATGGCCGTGGCCGCGCCAATCAGGTCTTCGGAGTCATAGCTGCGGGCCTCGCCGAGGCGCTGCAGGGCCAGGGCCATCCCGTTGACCCGTTTGAGGTTGCGCCGCACCATCAACGGGACGTCCGCCACGACCGTGTCTTTCGAAATGACGCGGAAGCCCCGCTTCATGAAGTATTCATGGACCTTGGCGGTGTAGACGCCTTCGCCCTGCGGGGAGTACTGCTGGTAGATCTTGTCGAGGTCCCCCTTGCTGTAGCCGAATTCGCTGATGCTGGATTCGAGCTCGGCTTGCACCACGGTGAACTCAGCGGTCAGCTTGTGGCGGTTGAAGTTTTGGAACTTGTACTGCAGTTCGTAGATCTCATCCGAGAGCATGGATTTCTTGAACGTCGCCCCGGCGGGCCGAGGGAGCTCTCCACCGCCGGCCGACTGTTCGAAAGTGACCGCCTCGAACGGCGGCGGGCCGACGCGGATGGGCCCCCTGGTCCCGAGGCCGCCTTGGAGAGACCCGCCGAGCCGGTAGGAGGAGCCCGCGGATGCGGCAAGGACGGCGGAGAGCCAAGCGGCATGCCGCTGAGAGAGGGCCATGAGGCCCCATTCTATCAAAAATAATATAATCCCCCAGCTTGAAGAGGAGGAACCGATGGCTCACACGGCGAAGATTTTGATCCGCGACGTCGTCACCGCGACGAAAACCGACACGGTCCGCCAGGCGGCGGACGCGATGAAAAAGGCCGGTATCGGCTGCATCATCGTCGCCGACGGCGACCGTCCCATCGGCATATTTTCGGAGCGCGATCTCCTCAACCGAGTGGTGGCCGGGGGGCTCGACCCGGTCCGCACCCTGCTCGAGAAAGTGATGACCCCTAACCCGGTCTGCGTCGAGTCGTCGCAAGCCCTCGACCGGGTTTTCGCCGTGCTCGCCGAAGGTCGCTTCCGCCATCTGCCGATCACCGACGGCGGGAGGGTGGTGGGGATCGTGAGCCTGTCGGACCTCGCCACCGTCCTGCGAAATGTGCTGCGGGAGGACAAGTACACGCAATACTTCGTGGACTACATGGAGAGCAAGGCCGCCCGCTGATTCAGCGTGGGCCGGCGGAAACCAAGGTCCCCGCCGCGACATCGAGCACCAGGGCCTCGTCGTAGCGGATATCCATCTCCCCAGGCTCGCGTATGTGATCCGGTTCGAAGCGCATGCGCGGGTTCAGGGTGCGGGCGCGACGCCGGGCGTCGCCGGTCCAGAGCCGGACCGCTCCCGTGATGTCCCAGGAGGCGTCGAAGACCGGCGCGCGGCGGTCGACGTAGCGCTCCGGCAAGCGCACCAGCAAGGTCTTGTCGGCGGGCCAAGCCTCCTTGAGGCGCAGCACCTGTCCCCAGACGTCGACCTGCCGGCGGTAGGATTCGGCCCAGGAGAGAGCGGAGCCACATTGCGCGGCGAGCAGAACTCCGGCGGCCAGGATCAGCCCCGAGGGGCGTCCGGCCCCGGCCCGCGACACGCAGCCGCCGGCGGCCAGGACCAGGCCGAGCGCGGGCCCGAGATTGATCCGATTCTGGTGATTGAGGGGCGCGGGGACATAGGCGCTCAAGGCCACCGGGAGATAGGCCAGGGCCGCCATGAGGGCGCCCACGAGAACGAGCGCGTCACGGCTCGATGAGAAAGCCGGCTCGTCATCTCCCTCCCATCGACGCGAGATCAGCAGCCACGGAAGAGCCAGGGCCGCGACCGCAGCGAGGGGCTGGGTGGAGAGTCCGCGCCACAGCGATAAGAGCGTGCCCTGGATCAATTCCGGACCCGCGAGGGAATTGATCCCGGCCAGATAGGCGCGGACGAAGTTCCAGGGGGACAGTATCACGGTCTTGCTGTAGGGGATGCCCAGCCCGAAGGGCACGATAAGGAACTTGTAGGAAAAGAACGCGGCCAGCGCGGCTCCGGCGGTCAGGAATGCCCGGCGCGCGCGCGGGCCGACCCCCGCATCGAAGAGGCGCGGGTGCGCCAGCCAAGCGGCGGGAAGGAAGGCCGTCTGGTCATAGGTCGCCACGGAGGCCAGGTAGAGCCCCGCCGCGGCCCACCGCGAGGCCTCCCGGCCTGTCTGGATGTAGGCGAGGGCCCGCAGGTGCGCGGCCAGCGCCAACAAAAGCGAGAGCGGGCTGATGACGTTAAGGGGCCAGTAGAGATTCGCGTCCTTGCTCGGGTAGGCGAGGAACAGGAGTCCGGCGAGGAGGGAGCGGGCCCGGGAGAGGCCGTACCTATGCGCCACCTGCGCCGCCGCGACGGCGCCGCCGACATTGACCAGAAGCAGAAATGCCTGCCAGGGCAGGGGATCAAGCCCGAAGAGGGCGTAGAGCCCGCACCAAAGCGGAATGTCCAAGGGCCGGAACCACTGCGTGGCATCGGCGTTGGCCAGCGTGGCCATGCGATGCTCCAGGCTTGGCGGGGCGAAGTGGATGATGGACAAGGTGAACCAATCGTCGTGGTAGAACCCGAGGTCCAGGAGGGCGGGACCGCCGTAGGCGCACCAGCCGGCGGCCGCCAACAATGCGATGCCGCACCATGTCCGCGCCTTCATGGGCTCATGATAGAATATGGGGTCACGCCTTGAAAGTTGAATGTTCGCTTCGGCGTCACCCCGCTATGGATCCGACTCTTCATGAGTGGCTCAACCTGGTCTTGAGGTGGTTCCACGTCGTGGCCGGCGTCACCTGGATCGGACAGACTTACCTCTTCAACTGGATGGAGAAGACCTTCGAGCCTCCTCCGGAGCCCAAGCCCAATATCACGGGCCGTCTCTGGATGGTCCACGGCGGCGGGTTCTACTTGGTCGAGAAGCAAAAGGCGCCCGAGATCATGCCCTCGACCCTGCATTGGTTCAAGTGGGAGGCCGCGCTCACCTGGATCAGCGGGATGCTGCTGCTCATCGTCGTCTATTACCTGGGGGGGCTGATCGTGGAGCCCGAGGGACCGGTGGGCGAGGCGGCCGGCGCCGCGATCGGCGTCGGGTCCCTGGTCCTCGCGTGGCTCCTGTACCGCTGGGTCTGGCGTTCGCCCCTGGGACGAAGCGAGCCGGCGGGGGCGGCGGCGTGCTTTGCCCTCATCCTGGCGGCGGCCTGGGGCCTTAGCCGGGTCCTCAGCCCGCGCGCCATGTTCCTCCATGTCGGCGCCATGTTCGGGACGATCATGGTCGCGAATGTGTGGATGATCATATTGCCGGGACAGCGCCGGATGCTCGAGGCGGTCCGGGCGGGCCGGGCCCCGGATATGAGCCACGGGGCGCGCGGCAAGCAGGCCTCGAAGCACAACACCTTCATGTCGGTGCCGCTCATCCTGCTGATGGTGAGCAATCACTTCTCCATCGTCGGCCATGCTCAAGGGTGGCTCGTGCTCGGGGGATTGGTCCTCCTGGGCTGGGGCGGGGCGTGGTGGATGCGGCGGTACGGCTAGGCTCCGGCAGGAGCGTGGTCCTGAGGGTCATGGGGTGGCGCCGCGATGAGGAAAACAAAGCTGGATTCTATCGACTGGGACGCCGCCGCGGAGGCGGAGCGTTTCGGCGCCGTGGCGGTCAGCCGCCGCTCAAAGAACCGCGGCGCCCGCGCCGAAATCCCGCCGGGCGGCCCCCGGCCGCGTCCGCGCTTCCGGTTACCGGAGGCGCCTGCGCTTCCGGTAACTGGAGGCGCAGGCAAAATGCTAAATTCCGCGGGTGACCGAAGATAACATGAAAGCCGTGGGCCTGTGACGACGTGATTTTACTCCCAGCGCTGGGAGTAAGAAATGAAGAAGCCTCCTGTGATAGACCACAAGGTCAACGACGGGCAGTCGTTACCTAACAGGAGGCTTCAAGCAGTGGAGCCAATTGCGCGTTCCGCCACAGCCTTTATGGGTCGGGAGATCGCCGGATGAGATACGCGCTTCCCATGGGTTTGGCGGGCGCCCTCGCGGCGGTTTCCCTGCTGACTTTTTGGCGCGTCCATGCCCTGTCGCGGCGCGACATTTCGGCCCTTACGGGCGGGGTGGCCTCGATGGCGGCCGACTGGGAAGCCAGGAAGGTCCCCTTGTCGCGCCGGGTGGTCAACCTGGTGATCGCCGACGCCGAGTCGGAGGACCCCTACGAGGCCGTCCTTCCACAGGGGGGCTTGGTCGAGACCGCGAGCGGCTGGGTCAGCCGCAGTCTAATCGGGGGGGACGCGGCGCTGGCCAATCCGACGCCGTTTGCCCGCGCGGTCGCCGATTCCACCTCCCTGGTCTGGTGCCACGAGGGCTTCTCCACGGTAAGCCGGGAGCGGATGGCCCGCGAGATCGCCGAAGCGGTGCTGAAGGCCAATGAGGCGGGGGCGGAGGTCAACATCGTGGCGCAGGGGGTGTCGGCGGGGCCGGCGCTTTTGGCGTTGATCAGTCTGGAGGCGACGGAGCGCGGCGGGGTGAAGGTGGGGGCCAACAAGGTGGTGCTGGTGGGGCTGTCCTCCTCCGAGCTTGAGCGGTTGTCCGCCACGGCGGGAAGGGGCTTTTCCAAGCCCGGCAACGTGCTGGAGGTGGCCGCTATTTGGGCGCCCCGTGAGGACACCGCCAAGACTCCCATGATTCAACTCCTGGGCGCCGGCGGCAAAGGGGAGACGGAGACTTTGGCGTCGGTGTGGCCCGAGTTCGGGAGCGGCGGCCAGGACCTGGGCAAGCTCATCAACGGGTTGGTCGCGCGGGTCGAGTCGCTGGAGAAGATCGTGGGACTTCAGAAGCAGGCGCTTAGGGAAGCCGAGGCCAAGAAAGCGGCCGATGAGGCGGCCTTGCGGGAAGCCCAGGCGCGGGAGGCGCAAGCCGAGGCGGACCGGCGGGCGGCCGAGGCGAGGCTGGCCGCCGAGGAAGCCGCGCGCAAGGAGGCGGAGGCGCGGAAGGGCGCCCTGGAGGCCCAGCGCCGGCGGGCGCAGGCGGCCGCGGTGCAATGGATCGTGATTCCGGGCGGCAAGTTCGCGATGGGTTCCGATAGGGGCGCGTCCGACGAGCAGCCGCGGCGCTGGGTGACGGTGCGGACGTTCCAAATGGCAAAGACCGAGGTGACCAACGGGCAGTACCGGGCCTGCGTCGAGGCCGGGGCCTGCTCGCCCGCCGGTGGCGACGACGCGCGATTCAATGGCGACGATCGGCCCGTGGTCTACGTGGACTGGAACCAGGCGAGCGCGTTTTCACGCTGGGTGGGGGGGAGACTCCCGAGCGAGGCCGAGTGGGAATACGCGGCGAGGAGCGGCGGCAGGGAGCAGGAGTATCCTTGGGGCAATGAGACGGCGAGTTGCGCGCGCGCCGTCATTTCAGGCTGCGGAAATGCGACGGCGCCGGTGTGCTCCAAGCCCGCGGGCAATACGGCGCACGGCCTTTGCGATATGGCGGGCAATGCGTGGGAGTGGGTGCAAGATTGGTATCATGGTTCGTACAATGGAGCGCCGAGCGATGGAAGCGCGTGGGAAAGTCCAGCGGGCTCGAACCGGGTCGATCGCGGGGGCGCCTGGTACAGCGGCGCGTCCAACGCCCGCGCGGCCTTCCGCAACCTCAACGACCCGGCCCTCCGGTCCGACTACCTGTCGTTCCGCCCGGTCCGCTGAGGTCATTACGGTTTGCAGTCTTACAATTTTACGATTTGCAAAAGTTGCGGAGGGAGCGAAGCCTGTCGCGTGCGTAAGCCGCGACGGGCTTGGCTCCCTCCGCCGCCCGGAAAATCGAGAACATGAAGCTTAAGATTTTCACCGTGCGCATCGACCCGGCGACCGGAAAATTCGACGACCGCGAACTGGTCGAATTCCAATCGGACAAGGACGTTATCGAGCTATCCGAGCATTTCCTCATCCATGAGAAGACGCCGACGCTGGCCTTGGTCCTCCGGTATCGGACCATGCCCGATGGGGCGCGTCAATCGCCCGAGACGGCGCGAAGGGACTGGCGGGAGGACCTTGACGCGGAAGGCAAGCGCATCTATGACGAGCTGCGCCTCTGGCGCGGGCGCAAGGCCAGGCGCGAGGGCATGCCGCCGTATCTGATCCTCAATAATCGGGAGTTGGCGCAATTGGCGATGCGGCGTCCGGCGTCGGCGGCGCAGTTGCGGGAAATCGAAGGCATCGGCGAGGCCAAATCCGGGCGTTGGGGCGAGGAGATATTGGCCTTGCTGGCGAAGCTTTGCGCGGCCGCCGGGCAGAAGCCCGCGGCCGGCCCCTCCGCCGTGTCACCCCCCCCCCCCAGGAGGGGGGTACGAGCTAAGCCATGGGCGCGGTCGAACTTCCTCTTTTCGTCCATTGGGAGAAAACCCTCCGGGATATTCTCTCCCGCACTGAGAAGTTCCCCAAACGAGTTCGCTTCACGTTCTCTTCCCGGATAGACAACCTCGCGCTCGACGTTCTGGAGAAGATCGTCGAGGCCCGGTACGCGAAAAACAGGACGGCCCCGCTGACACAGGCAAATCTGCTCCTGGAAAAGCTTAGGGTTCTGCTTCGGATAAGCCATTCGGAGCGGCACATCGACAACCGCGGCTTTGAATTCGCCGCGCGCAGCATCGACGAGGCCGGGCGGATGATCGGCGGCTGGCTTCGCGCCGGGAGCGCGCCGTCCCCGTCCTCGGTAAAGGATGGGACGGCCACTGCCGATGACCGAGGACGGGGGCCGTGAAGCGCGCGGGGCATCTCTTTGAGAAGGTCGCGGACTTCGGGGCCTTGTGCGCCGCAGCCAGGCGGGCGGCCCGGGGTAAGGCCCGGTCCCATTGCGCCGCATATTTTATATTTCACCTGGAGACCGAAGTCATCGCCCTTCAACGCGAGATCATGGACGGCAGCTACCGGCCCAGGCCCTATCGGACCTTCTCCATTTCAGACCCCAAGCCCAGGACGATCTCCGCCGCGGATTTCAGGGACCGCGTGGCGCATCACGCCCTTTGCGCGGCCTTGGAGCCGCTTTTCGAGCGGGCCGCGATTTTCGACAGCTATGCCTGCCGGCCGGGAAAGGGGACCCACGCCGCGGTTTCCAGGGCCCGGGCGTTCGCCGGGCGCTTCAGATATTTTCTCAAGCTCGACGTGCGGAAGTTCTTCGAGCACGTGGACCACGGGGTCCTCAAGCGGGGCTTGAGACGCCTGGTCAAGGACTCCCGGCTCCTCCGGTTGGCCGACCGGATCATCGAGCACGGCGCCCCGGGCTCACCGAAGGGCCGGGGCCTACCCATCGGCAACCTGACAAGCCAGCACTTCGCCAATTACTACCTGACCCCGCTCGACCGTTTCGTCAAGGAGGAGCTGCGCGTCCCGGGCTACGCGCGCTACATGGATGACCTGCTGTTGCTCGCGGATTCCAAGGATTTCCTCCGCGCCGCCCGCGAAAGCATCCGCGGATTCGTCGAGGGGACTCTCAAGCTGAATCTCAAGGCTGAAGCGGCCGTTCTCGCTCCGGTTTCGGAGGGGATTCCATTCTTGGGCCTGCGGTTATGGCCGGGAACGATCCGCCTGGACGGTTCAGGAAAGCGTCGGCTCATCCGGGGCTTGAGGCTCGCCGGCCGAGACTTAAGAAACGGCAGGGCGGGGGAGGATGAGGTTTCAGCCTCCATCAGAAGCAGGCTTGGCCACGCCGAGCACGCCGATACCCTTGCGTTGCGCCGGTCTCTCTGCAAGCCAAGCGGCCGTCCCGATGCCGCGACGCCGCTGGAAGGCCGTCGGGCGTCGCGCGAAGCCGCATGCTGAATTTGGGTTCGGGGGCGCCACGGGCTCGAACCGGGTCAATCGCGGGGGCGCCTGGAACAACGACGCGTCCAACGCCCGCGCGGCCAACCGCAACAACAACGACCCGGCCAACCGGAACGACAACCTGTCGTTCCGCCCGGTCCGCTGAGCTCATTACCCCCTTCCATTATTTTGGAAGGGGCCGGCCCGATGCGCGGCGTCTACGGACGCCGAGCCCGTGCCCAGGTATTGACCAAAGCCCCCGAACCCGCGCCTCGCGGTCGAATGCCGCGGGGACGAAAAGCAGCCTCGCGCCGCGCCGGCCGGTAGGCCCCCGACAGGGGGCTCGAACGCCGGCGCGGCGCGTGTGCCTGCGAAACTTTGCGTCGGACCGTTATCCGAAAGCTGTCGCAAATACGGTCTTTTCACGAACCTATCCGCGCCGGTGCGGATAAGAGCGCTCCTCTCGGCGATTCCGGCCCCAGGCAGCGTCCGACGTCACCCGGGTCATGGGGACTGCGGTGGAGGCGTCGCGTGCGTCCGTCGGGCGGGGCGTATCAGGTCCCTGACTGCGCCGGCGGCGAGGGCC
>CAYJXJ010000060.1:13157-24142 GCA_964374095.1 uncultured Elusimicrobia bacterium | reverse complement strand
TGCCAGGGCCTCGCGGCGGGGCTTGTTGCGGATGTGCGGCTGGAGTTCCTCCCGGTCCGCGGAGCTTCCGGTCATGACGACCTTGAGCTGGCCCTTGTCGTCACCCTCGTGATGCCACTGAGGGCGCAGGGCCGCGATCTCGTTGTAGAGGTCGACGCAAATGCGCCGGCTCATGCAGACCACCATGGCCTTGCCCTCCATGGCCTCCAGGCGCGTCTCGAAATGATCCACGAGGTCTTTGGCGATGAGCTTCAAGCGCTTCTTGGTCCCGACCAGGGCCTCAAGGGCCGCCCACTTGGACTTGAGCTTCTCCCTGCGCTCGACCTCCTCGCCTTCGGTCGCCTCCTCGAACTCGGGGTCCACCTTGGGACGCTCGACCTCGTTCATCTCCAGCTTGGCCAGGCGGCTCTCGTAGTAGATCGAGACCGTCGCTCCGTCCTTGACCGCCTGCTCGATGTCGTAGACGCTGATATGGTCGCCGAAGACGTGCCGGGTGTTGCGGTCGTCGCGCTCAAGCGGCGTGCCCGTGAAGCCGATGAAGGAGGCATTGGGCAGGGCGTCCCGGATGTGGCGGGCGAATCCGTCGATGAAGTCGTATTGCGTGCGGTGGGCCTCATCGGCGATGACGACGATGTTCCTGCGGTCGGATAGGAGCGGGTGCCGGTCGCCCTTCTGCTCTGGCAGGAACTTCTGGATGGTGGTGAAGACGATGCCGCCCGAGGCGCGCTTGAGCCTTTCGCGCAGGTCCGACCTGTTCTCGGCCTGGACCGGGGTGTCGCGCAGAAGCTCCACGCACAGCGAGAAGTTGCCGAAGAGCTGGCCGTCCAGATCGTTGCGGTCGGTGATGACCACGATGGTCGGATTGGCCATGTCCGAGTGCTGCATGATCCGGGCCGCGTAAAAGACCATGGTAAGGGACTTGCCCGAACCCTGGGTGTGCCAGACGACGCCGATCTTCTTGTTGCCGTTCGGACGGGAGGCTCGGACCGTTTCCTCCACCGCCACCCGGACGGCGTGATACTGGTGGTAGCCGGCGATCTTCTTGACCAGCGCGCCGCCGCCGTCGTCCTCGAAAGCCACGAAACCGGTCAGAAGATCGAGGAGCCGCTTCTTGTCGAAGACGCCCTTCAAGAGCACGTCGAGTTGCGGCGTGGCGCCGGAGGCGACCTCCTTCCCATCGACCGTCCGCCACGGCATGAAGCGCTCGCGGTCGGAGGTCAGGCTGCCCATGCGGGCCTCCAGGCCATCCGAGGCCACCAGGACCTCGTTGTAGGCAAATAGCGCCGGAATTTGGGCTTTGTAGTTCTGGAGCTGTCGGAAGGCCGTCCAGACGGTGGCGTTCTCGTCCGCCGGGTTCTTCAACTCGATCACCGCGACCGGCAGGCCGTTGACGAACACCACCACGTCGGGGCGCTTGTGCTGCCGGCCTTCCTTAACGGTAAACTGGTTGACCGCGAGCCAGTCGTTCTTGTCGAGGTCGTCCAGGCTCACGATCTTGGCCTTGTCGCCGCCGAGACTGCCGTCCGGCCGCCTATACTCGACGTCCACGCCTTCGACCAGCCACTTGTGGAACAGCCTGTTGTTCGCGACGAGAGAGGGCCGGTCGGGACGCGTGACCTTTCGGAACGCCTGGTCGATAGCGTCGGCGGGAAAAGCCGGGTTCAGCCGGGTCAGGGCGGCCCGAAGGCGCCCCTCAAGCAGGACTTGGTCGAAGCCCTGGCGCTCGGAGGCCGGGCCCTCGGGTTCGATGTCGGGTCCGTGCGCGACCGTGTACCCGAGGCCCTCCAGCCACTCCAGGCAGACCTCCTCGACCTCCGACTCGGTGAACTTTCGGCTCATGCGAATTCCACAACCTTTGGCAGTTCGTCCCAGGTGCGTCCCTCAAGCAGGCGGCCCGCCTTCTTTTTGTTGAAGCCGCCCCACTGCTTGAAGAAAAAGGGAACCCGAGCCTTACGGCACTGGGTCTTAATTTCGATGGCCCACTCGGCGTCCATGGATCGTGCGCCGGGTCCCGACTCGCCCCCCACGATCACCCAGTCGATCCCGCGGAGGTCCAGCTTTGGGAGCGGGCCGAGGAGAGGTTCCAGAGAAAGAAATTTGACTGCGGCTCCTGTCCGCCTAAGATTATCTATGCGAAAGGTGTAGTCCATGCTCTCCACACTAACACCCATCCAGACGTTCTCCGGCCAGTCGACTTCCGGTGAAATATCCAAGAGCCGGTCGGATCGCTTCGTCAGTATCTGGAACTGGTGCCATGACGCCCGCCGCATTACCTCGAAGATTCGCAGGATGAATTGCTTTGGAACATCTTTGTGGAACATGTCGCTCATGGAGTTGACGAAGATGAGTTGGGGCTTCCTCCACGACAGCGGCAGCTCCAGGACATCCTCCTGGAGAGTCAGCTTGAATCCGTTTGCATAGCGCGCCTGGCCCATGCCGTGGAGTCTCTTAGCCATCCGTTCCGCGTAGCAAAACTTGCAGCCCGGGCTGATCTTGGTGCAGCCCGTGAGAGGGTTCCAGGTGGACTCGGTCCATTCGATGGAAGATTGCGCCATCAGGCGGCCCCCCGGTCCTGATATTTTTTGAAGATGGACTTCACGATATTCGCGGCGACCTTTTTCTGCGATGCGAAGAAGAGGTAATAGACAATGGCTCCTTTTGAATTCCGCATTGGGAGCGGCGGCGGCACCCTGGCGAATTTTGCCGTCTTTTGAAGACGTTCGCGAAAGGCCTGGGCGATCACTTCATTTGGGGCCTTCTCATCTTCCACGCCAAAGAGTGTGTCGACCTTTTGATAGGCAACCTTGCGCCAACTGTCGTCCCCCCAAAAGGTCGTCATCCGCGCGATGCTCTGGGGGTCGACCTTTTCAGGGTTCCGCCAGAAAGCATTGCGATTCATGTCCATGATGGGAAAATTCAGGAAGAGGTCGATGGTTTTCATCGTCCCCGCCTGCTCAATGACCTTCCAGTCCAAATGAAGGCCGTACGGGTCCAGGAGGCACAGCCCTCTGCGGAACTGAGCGAACTTGACGTTGGGGAAGACATCGTTGAGCAACACTGTGTTGCAGTCGCCGTGGTATATGTGGACATCGGACCGCGCTCCCGAAAGTTTGCGAAGTTGAGCCACCCTGTCCCCATCCAGGTCGATGAAATAGAACTCCTTGAACCCGGGTTGAACCAACAGGGCATTCATCGGGCTTCCAGCCACGTATTCTCCCGTGGACCGAGACAGGCTGAGTCCTGCCCCCGCGAAGGCGTCCATATAGACATGCTGGAAAATCGCCTGCTTATGGGAGCCGAAAATTGTGGAATAGGCCGCAGCGTAGTCCTTCAGTATGTCGAGCTTGATCTCGGACCAGTAGTTGATAGCGTCAAAGCGAACTCCTTCCCGCAGAGTCATGTGGCAACCTCAACGGTTTTCTCGGCGGCCTGGATACGGATTTCGCCGGAAAGAAGTTTGGGGAGCAGGGTGTCGCGCAGGGATGCCAGGGTCTTGGCCTCGGTGCGGTTCTGCGCTGCGAGTTCAAAGAGCGGCCGCGCCAACTTCTCGAAGGCCGCGAGAATCGGCGCATTATTAGGGACCACCAGGGGGAGCCCGATTATCGCTTCAGGGCGAATGGCCGGATAAGCTCCACCATCTGCCAGCCTTCCAAGGCTCTCTCCAAACTCGGGTTGGGTGAGAGAGGAATAGAGGAAAGCCCAATGGCCGCCTCTAGGGGAGAGGACTGCAAAGCCAGTCGACGCGATAAGGCTTCCGGACGGGTGCAGGCACAAGAAGAACGCGCCTCTATCCGGCCTAACGGTCGAAAGAACGGTATCGCCGTGTCGCAACCGTCTGCGCGCTCGACTCGGCTCCGAGCCTCTATTGTACCGAGTAACCGTTGCAACTTCACCCCGCATAACCTCGCTGATCTCAACATAGTCGATGATGTCCAGCACATCTGCTCGGCCGAGTGTGCAAGCGTTGATCTCGGCTATATCGGCTGCTGAGCTGACCTTCCATCCTTTCGGGATCGGTCCCAAATCTGACTCGACAAGCGAATTGGGAAAGAGGTCGGCAATATTCTTCGGCAGGCCCGTGTTTCGTCCCTCGGCTCTGTCCCGCACGGGCTCAAAATCCACGAACCAAGACTTGAAGATTGACCGCGCCATGGCCTCCAGCGTCTCGTTCATGCGGCGGTTGAGGTCGATCTTGTCATCCAGCGTCCCAAGGATATGGGCGATGGCGCGTTGTTCACCTAGGAGGATATCGGGAAACGAAATCCCGCCAAGCTGAGTCGATGACACATTAGGGAAAGTGGAACCCGTAGTCTGCACGAGCAGTTGCGGAAGCTCCATTTCTATTACTGCGCGAACCAGCGGTTGGAGCTCGGGATTAGACTTGTGCCGAATGGAAGCCACACCCCGGCCAATGGCGTAGTCCCGGTCTGCCCAGTTCATCCGACCCGTGGTCGAGCCGCGCACGCAAAAGAGAATGTCTCCAGCCCGCGCGCATTTTCGTCCGTCACCTGTGTATTGAACTGGAGTCGGGTGGTGCGGCCCAAACTCCGTAGGGCCGTTCAAAAGAGGCAACCCCGTTGGAGATGACTGCACAGAATCCCCAGGTGGGGACTGCCCCATTGTTATGTCGGCGACTTGTGCCAGAGTCTTAGCGGTCATGCCCCAAGACCATCAAGTTTGCCACGATAACGGCGTCGAGCTTCGAGTGGAACGTCGTCACGGGCGGTCCTTCGCGCCAAATCCGATCTGGCGGCGCTTCGGCTCGGGCACAGGCGGCGGATCAAGGATGTCCATGACGCGCCTGAGTATGTCCCCGATGACGGCTTCGTGGACGTCGAGCCGTTTCTTAAGTTCCTTTTCAAGCGCCGCCAGCTTGGGAGCCAAGTCGCGCGAATCCGTGAGCGTCGCGCGCATGCGCGCGAAGGCCCGTACGACGAACACGCTCATCTGAACGGCGCGCGGGCTGTTGAGGATATTGGCGCCAGGACCGCTCCGTGCTCGGTGAACGCGAACGGCAAGGTCCGCCGGCCGCCGCGCCCCTTCTTTGACATCGCAAACTGCGATGTCAAGGCCGCGAACTCTCGAGACGCACGAAAGGGCCAGGCTCGCCCAATAGCTTCGGAGTTGAGCTCTGCGCCGCCTCCTGTCTTAGCAGTGGCCCACTGACTCGTCACTGTCCAAGCTCCTTTTCGATCTGCTTCTCCAGGAACCTTCGGATCTCTTCTTTCTTCGGCAGCTCGAGCTGGTACTTCGAGACGAAGAGCCGGTTGTCGATTCCGGCCAAGGCGTACTCGACCAGGGCGCGGCTCTTTTTCGTGCAAAGCAGAATGCCCACGGGCGGATTGTCGCTCTCGGACATCTCATGCTTGCCGTACCAGCTGACGTAGGTGTTGAGCTGCCCAAGATGCTCGTGCTTGAAGTCGTCGGCCTTGAGCTCGATAAGGACATGGCACTTCAAAATCCTGTGGTAGAAGACGAGATCGACGAAGAAGTGCTCGCCGTCGATGAGGATTCGCTTCTGCCGCGCCTCGAAGCAGAAGCCGTGACCGAGTTCGAGCAGAAAAGTCTCCAACTTGTCGAGCAGCGCGTTCTCCAAGTCCGACTCGCCCATGACCTCCTTGGGCTTGAGGCCCAGGAACTCGAAGACGTAAGGATCGCGGATGATGTCCTTCGCGGTCTGCCGCTGGGCCTTGGCTTGGGTTAACTTCGACAGCTTCTTCTTGTTCTTGGACAAGCCTGCGCGCTCGTAGTAAAGGCTCCCGATCTGCCTTTTCAGCTCGCGAACGGACCAGTTACCCTTGATGCACTCGACTTGGTAGAAAGCGCGTTGAAGCGGCTCTTTCAGTTCGCTTAGTTCCTCGAAGTGGCTATAGGACAGTCGAGTGATGATCTCTTCAGAAGGGAATCCCAATTGTGGGGACAGCGTCCCCACTTTCTCGCCCGGTGGTATCTTGCCGGGCAAGAGGTGGCGCAATTGCGGGGACAGCGTCCCCACAATCTTTGGGAACGCGAGGAAGAAGTCGCGGTAGCGGTAGAGTTGGCGGCGGTCGCAGTTCAAGATGCCCTGCCTAGTCAGCTTCTCGGCCAGTAGATCGATCATCTTCTCGCCGTACCTGGACCTATCTTTGCCGTTATGTTCGTATTCGACGATGCGGCAACCGATCAGCCAATTCCGAAGAGTCAACGAGACGTTCACGGCCTGGGCCGCTTGAAACTTAAGCGATTCATGAACGTGAACGATCGCGCTGACTAACGAGTCGAAGTCGGCGACCTTCCTGAAGCCGGGAGTCGCTGACTCCCGAATTGCTCCCGCGCCACGCTTAGAACCCATAGCCTACCTTCTTGAGGTTGGCGCGAATGGCCGGTTCCAGCTTTGCCGACTCGGCGAACTGCTCATTGAGCTGAGCGGTGAGGCGGCGCATCTTGTCTTCAAAGGGCTCGCCGTCGTCCTTGGCTTCCTCCGCGCCCACGTATCGTCCGGGCGTAAGCACATAGCCATGCTCTCGAATCTCTGCTGTCTTCGCGGCCTTAGAGAACCCCAGTAAGTCGGCATACTTGGCCGCCCCCTTGTCGCCGCGCCAAGCGTGGTAGGTCCCGGCGATCTTGACGATGTCCTCATCAGTCAGTTCCCGGTGAACCCGGTCGATCAAGGCGCCGAGCTTGCGCGCGTCGATGAAGAGGGTCTCGCCCGCGCGCTCGCGAAAGCGCTTGTCGCGCTTGTTGCGCGTGAGGAACCACAGGCACACTGGAATCTGGGTCGAGTAGAAAAGTTGGCCGGGCATGGCCACCATACAGTCCACGAGGTCGGCCTCGATGATGGCCTTTCGGATCTCGCCCTCGCCGGACTGGTTGGAGGACATGGAGCCGTTGGCCAGCACGAAGCCCGTCATGCCGTTGGGCGCGAGATGGTGGATGAAGTTCTGGACCCAGGCGAAGTTGGCGTTGGAGGCCGGCGGCGCTCCGTATTTCCAGCGGCCGTCCTCCTTCAGCAGGTCGCCGCGCCAGTCGCTGTCGTTGAACGGCGGGTTGGCCAGCACGTAGTCGGCCTTCAGGTCCTTGTGCTGGTCGCGGTGGAAGGCGTCGGCGTGCTCCCGGCCGAGGTCGCCGTCGATGCCGCGGATGGCCAGGTTCATCTTGGCGAGCCGCCACGTCGTGTGGTTCGACTCCTGGCCGTAGATGCTGATGTCCCCGATCCTGCCGCCGTGGGCCTCGACGAACTTCTCGCTCTGCACGAACATGCCGCCGGAGCCGCAGCATGGATCGAAGACCCGGCCCTTGTAGGGCGCCAGCATCCCGACCAGCACGCGCACGACGCAGGACGGCGTGTAGAACTGCCCGCCCTTCTTGCCCTCGGCGCTGGCGAACTGGGAGAGGAAATACTCGTAGACGCGCCCCAGCACGTCCTTGGAACGATGCTCCTTGCCGCCGAGGCCGATGGTGGCGATGAGGTCGATCAACTCGCCCAAGCGGTGCTTGTCGAGGCCCTGGCGCGCGAAGTCCTTGGGGAGCACGCCCTTGAGCGAGGGGTTGTCGCGCTCGACCGCCGCCATGGCGTCGTCGACCAGCTTGCCGATGGCCGGCTTCTTGGCGTTGGCCTGGAGGAACGCCCAGCGAGCCTCCTTCGGCACCCAAAAGATGTTGTCGGCCAGGTATTCGTCCCTATCCTCCAAGGTTCTCCAGCGCGCTTCGGGCTCCTTGACGTACGACGCGCCGCCGGGATCGGAGACCTCTTTGACGAGATCCTCGTGCTTCTCCTCGAAGACGTCGGAGATGTACTTCAAAAAGACCAAGCCGAGAACGACATGCTTGTACTCGGCCGCGTCCATGTTGTTGCGGAGCTTGTCCGCGGCGAGGAAGAGCTTGGCCTCGAAGCCCAGGTTGGCCGTGGCTCCTTCCTTGCGCACTGCTGTCTTTCCCTTTGCCATTTGCTCTCTCCCTGCCTCGACCTATTTTCCCGCCATCCAGTGTCCAGCTTGTGGGGCAGCTTGTTGGGCGACATGTGCGGTGACATGTGTGGATACACGTGCGGCCGCCGCCCGTCTCGCGTGGAACGTCCGCCCAAGGCCGTCCCATTTGTCCCATTGATGTCCCATTCCGGTGGACACTCGGCTCATGTCCCCTTTGTCCCCTTCCTGTCCCCTTTGTTTCGTCGCGCGTAGGTTGGTCCCTTTGAGCCCTTCATGATCGCCTTGATCAAACTTCACTTCACCACTTCCCAATGCCCGCCCTTATCGGGTCCGACGCGCTTGAGCATGCCCGCCTTCTTTAACTCGTTGAGGTTCCACTCGACACCTCTCACCGACAGACCCGTGCGCTGAGCGATCTCAGCTCTCGTAATGGTTGGGTTGCGCCGGATCAGCGTAATTATTTTCTCCCCAGTCTTCACCACAGTTTTCACCACAGGTTCCACCACAGTGCCCCGCGCCGCCTTCCCCGCGGGCTTGCGGTGAAAGGTCACCAGGAAGCCGCTCTTGAGGACCTTGAATTCGACCCGGACGCCGCTCGCCGCGCACTCCTTTGAAATCCGTTTGAGGCCTGATCCCCACTTCTCGATGTCCTTGGTCTTGAAGAGCACTCCGGCGATGAGCGGATTGCGCAGGATGGATCGCTCATGGCCCTTGATGAAATCCTCCGGCCGATAGCCCTCCGGAAAGTCGCCCGGGTTGTATATCTCCACCCGGTCCTTGAAGATGGCGACCTCATTGCCGGTGGGTATCCGGTTGTCCCTGTGGCATAGGGAGTTGACCAGCGCCTCCCTCACGGCGTCGATGGGGACCTCGGGAATCTCCTCGCGCTCCAGTTTGCCGAACTTCACCCTCCAGTCGATGTGTTCCTTGACGTAGTCGCCGCCTTGTCCAACAGACTGAAGATAGTCCCCTCGAACTCCTTGATGTCGAGGAACGTGGTCTTGTCCGTTCCGGCGAATACCGCGGCCTTGACCTTCAGCGGGTTGTCGGCGCAGAAAAGCGCCTCGGCGGCCTTGAGCAGGCGGCCGCCTCGCATGAGTTGGAGCTTGTTGAGCGTGGCTTTGACGCTCTCGAATCTGAAATCGAGCCGGCCGGCGAGGTTGGCCTTCTTGACCGCGCGGCGGACGGTCGGCGCGTGCGCCTCCGACAGCCTCCGGTCGGACAGCTCGGACTCCCACCGGGCGTTGTCTCTGTTCCGGCTCAGGAATAGCCTTTCCAGTTCCCTGGCCGAGAGCCGCCGGTCCTCTTCGCCGACACGCATATAGCCGCGGCCGAAGGCCAGGTAGGGGGCGTCGTTCCCGGAGAACCTGACCTTGATGCAGTCCTTCCCGGACAGCTTCACCCGCTCGACTTCGGGATAGATGCGGGGCTCGATCGCTTCCGACAAAGCCCGCGACACGTCCCGCAAGGTCTTCTCGGAGACGGCCTGGCCGACCACCGCGCCGTCGTTTCGGACGCCGAAGTAGATCTCGCCTCCGCGGTGTTTGTTGAGGATGGCGGCGACGGATACGACGCCCTCCTTGAGCTCGGAGGTGGAGCGTTTCAATTCCACGGTCTCGGATTCCCTTCTCATGCCTTGGCTGACTCCGGCTGGCCCTGCGATAGCGCAACGACCCTTAGCACGGTCTCCGTGGTGATCCCTTGGGACGACCCCGTGACCTTCCGCGGCCGGCCGGGAATCGGGCGGGTCTGGAGGCCCATCAGGCGCTCCCGGGCGAAGCGGTATCGCCAATGCTTGACGGTGTTCCGGCTGATCCCCAGTTTGTGAGCAATGACGAGGTTGGCCTGCCCCGCGGCGGCTCGAAGCACTATGTCAGCCCGGACCCAGTACCGCCTCTTCGGGTGGAATCTTCGCAAATGTCGAAGTTCCTTGCGCTCCTTGATCGTGAGGGTGATAGGCACAGAGGACAATCTCGCCATGGAGAAGGATTGTACAAATAATGGTCAGGTCTTTCCTAGCTGCTTGCTGCTTGGACGCCATCACATTGGGGGCTGAACAGGCGCGTCGCGCCCACCCATTGACCCGGAGAAAAAAATAGTCGGTGGTCCGAAGAAAACCCAAGCAGATTCGATGAAAAACTCTAGGATCAGAAGCAGGAAGATGGATAATAAAGCGGGGCGAAATGCCCAGCTCAAACGATTAGTAAGTGAGAGGTTCCGGGCCGGCCCTTAGGCCAGCTGCGTAGCGATTTTCGGGGGTCTGGAGAATAGGAAGTGAGGGGTAAGTGTGCGGAAAGAGGCGGCTCGTGGGAATAGTGTTTGGGGGGACTTTGCGCGCCGACCTGACGCCCAGGTTCTGGATCGATGTGCCGAAACGACCCCCTCACGCGAATAGTGTCTGGGGGGTGATTCAATCGCATTAGAAGAGGGAGGCCGCGGACCGTTTTTGGGGGGTCTCCCGAATAGGAAGTGAGGGAGGCTAACCAGTGAATTCGAGGGGTGTCCCGAATGGGAAGTGAGGGGAGGCTGTGTCCGAGATTGACTTTTCCGATGTTCCAACAGGGGGTCCAACAAGGGCTCCCCGCGTTGGAGGAGGTGTTGGAGGGGTGCGGTGTATCGAAAGGCGCCGGTCTTCGCTGCCTTTTTTCGCCCGCCTCTCAATCGGTGAGGCCGATTTCGCTTCCCGACCCCACTCCCCCAACGATGATGATGTTGGGGTACTGGGGTCGGGGAGGCGGCGGGCTGGGGGCAGCGAAGTAGGGGAGTTGTTGATGAGTGAGGAGGTTCTGAGATGATGACAAAAATGTTGGAAACAGGACCGGAGGCTCTCTGGAAAATGGCTTCACGGAGACCGGGGCTGTGGCTCCAACCTACGGACTGGAAGTGGCTCTCGGCGCTGGAAGTCTACGGCATCCTGGGGCTGGGTCAGCTCACTGGTCTGGCCATGGAGCGCGGCTCCGATCCGGGACGGTTGGTGCGGCTTTTCTTCAACGTGTCGTTGCGCAAGGAGCACTGGCTCGGCCGGGCCAAGCGGGTCCGCAGGCTGGCCAAGACCGGCTATATCCAGGACCACCATTT
>CAYJXJ010000060.1:0-13057 GCA_964374095.1 uncultured Elusimicrobia bacterium | reverse complement strand
GGGCCAAGCGGGTCCGCAGGCTGGCCAAGACCGGCTATATCCAGGACCACCATTTTCCGTTCCATCCCCCTGTCTTCACCCTGACCGAGAAGAGCCACGGACTGCTCAAGGAGGTCGGACTCTCGCGGCTCCAAGGCTTCCGCCACCGGATCTCCGATGCGATGGTGGCCCATGAGCTGGCCGTGGCCGGGGTCGGCCTCGTCCTCTCTGAACTGCTCGGCCTTGAGGTCCTGGCGGCCCGGGAGCGCGTGGAGTGGAGGGGCCGCGGCGGGCGGCCGGCGACGGATTCCAGGACCGTCCCGGACCTCTGGATCGCGGACGACTTTGAGCCCAAGGGAGTGGAGATTGAGCGCGGCCAGAAGTCCAAGGAGGAGTACCGGGAGCGGTGGCGCTCGTTGCGCCTCACCTTGCCGGAGAACGGTCTGCTTCTGTACCTCACGGTCTGGCCAGGCGGCAAGCGGTTCATCCTGGAGCTGGCCCAGGACTACCGCGCCGACTTCGTGCTGGTCGCTGAGCTCAAGGAGTTCATGCAGGCCAGGGGCCGCTGCCGGTTCGTGGGCTACCTGCCCGGGAAGTCGGCATTGCTCGGGCCCCAGGCGGGCCCCGGCACGGGCGCGACCTTCCGGCGCGCGCAACTCGCCGGCCCGGACCGGGCCGTGGCCGGCCTTATGATTCCGGGGACCTCGACCGCGCCGGCCCTGCCGGCGGTCGGCGGCCTTGCGGTCGCTGCGCCGAGAACTACGGGAGGGATGGACCAATGATCAGCATATTTGTGCCCGACCGTCTTACGGATTCCCTAAGATGGAGCGGACTCGATATAGCGAGCCGCAACCACCGAGCGAGATGGGGCTCGGGATCGAAGGGGCTTGAAATCGCGCCGAAACCTGCTATAATCTACTATGCACTGCTTCCTATATACAGGGAAGTTGAGCATTATAGATTTATGAGCGCCGGAAAGGCCGTGTCGCTGTCGCCCCTTGAGCAGAGGGCGTACTTCGCCCTGCTTCGCGCCGGCCGCAAGGTGGCGAGTCCCCAGGTCGTCGGCGAGCTGTTGGGCCTGACCGCCGTCCGGTCCGCCAAGGTGCTGGCCGCGCTCAAGGCGAAGGGAGCGGCGCTGCGCCTTGGGCGTGGGAAGTACGCGCTCGTACCTCCCGAGGCCATGCAAGGCACGGGGGCATTTGCCCAAGACCCTTTGGCTGTCGCGGCCGAGTTCCTTGAGCTGGAAGGGCAGGATTACATGGCGGCGTACCTGACCGCGGCCTACCTCCACGGGCTCATGGAGCAGATCCCCCAGGCCGTCCAAATCGAGGTGACCAAGCAGCGGCGGGAACTGCGCCTCTCCGAATCGCAGAGAGTCCGGTTTGTGGCCGTGCTGCCCCGTAATTTTTTCGGCTCTCAGGAATTGCGCTACGGAGAACGGCTCATCAAGGTCACCGACTTGGAAAAGACGGTCCTGGACAACCTCGACCGCCTCGACTTGGCCGGGGGATTCGGCCAAGCCGTCGATATCCTCCGGGCCGCGTCGGAAAAGATAGACGGACGGAAGCTGTTGGACTACGCCAAGCGCCTGGGCAACCGCTCGCTTCAAGAGCGTTTGGGCTACATCCTGGAACGGCTCCGATTGCTGCCCGACGCGGCCGACGTCTTGTCGGCGCTAAAGCACCCCGTTGCCTGCCTGCTGGACCCCCAGGGAGTCCGGGAAGGAACGGTGAGCAAGCGCTGGCATGTTTGGGTGAACGCCGAGGTCTCCAGATGAGCCGACTTATCATCACGAGGCCGAAGCTGACGGTCTGGGCCGAGAAAATCGGGGCGACCGGCCTGCCGCAGGCCGAGCACGACTACCGTCTCGTCATGGCGCTCAAGGGGCTCTCCGAGCATCCGGAGCTTCGCCGGGAACTCGCTTTCAAGGGCGGCACGGCGCTCAACAAGCTCTACTACGGCGAGTCCAACCGGCTGTCGGTGGACCTGGACTTCAACGCGGTCGGCGCTCCCGGCATCGTCTTGAAACGCGGCGCTCAGCTTCGCAAGTGGGTGGAGGGCGTGTTGCGCGAGCAGGACCCCGACTATCAGCTCAGCTACAAGTACAGCGAGAGGCAGACCGCCATCGCGGCGCGTTACGCACCCCTGATGGGGGCGACGCTCCAGCCTATCAAGGTTGAGATATCCGTCATAGAGAGCGTGCCGATCCTGGGGCTCGTCGAAAAGACTCTCGCCGGCCCCGAGGGTCCGCTGAACATCAGGACCTACACCCTCGAGGAACTCCTCGCGGGGAAGCTTCGGGCCCTCTACGACCGGCGCAAGGGCCGGGACATTTACGATCTCGACCGGGCCGGAGGCTTCCGGTTCGATGACCGCGCGGTGCGCAGGCTGGTCTGCTACTACTTCTTCGCCTCGCGGAAAGTCTTCAACTGGAGCCTGTTCCGGCAAAACCTCGAAGCGAAGGCGGCGGATCGCCGTTTCGGCTCGGACGTGCGGCCCTTCCTTCGGCCTACCGTCGACTTCGACGCGCATGCCGCGGTCGGGATATTCTTGGAGCGCTTCGCGTTTCTCGGACAGGCCGAGCCGTCCGATCTTGAGTTCCTCGAAACGGCCAAGGCTCTGATCGGCAGAACGGTATTGAAGGGTAAGCGCGCCCGGGCGCTGGGCCGGCGACACCCGGTCCGCGAGCTGATGCACGGGACGACGATTACGGATGAGGCCGCGGCCCTGACGGTCGAAGACCTTGCTCGGATACTGAGGAAGGAGGCGGGGCAATGAGCGGCCGCCTGCTGACCATCGAGGAGGTCTGCCGGAAGCTCGGCGGCGTGAAGCCCTGGACGATCCGGTCTTGGGTGAGCCAGCGGCGAATTCCGTATACCAAGGTCGGGCGGCTGACGCGGTTTCCGGAGGAGCATATCGACGCGTGGATACGCGCGAACACGGTGGAGCCGGAGGCGGCGGGTGATTTTCGTCGAGGCGACGGCGCGAATCTGGGTCTTGACTAATGTGTCAAATATGATACACTATCCTCGGAGGCGAGAAAAATGCCACGAGCGAAAGCCGCAAATAAAGACGTGCTGGGCCTATTCGCGTTCGCGAGCGCGGTCGTGAATCTGGTTCAGGCGGATGACCGCAAGAAGGTGCAGACCCTTTACCAGAACCTGCTCACTCGCTACCGGGACGTGTGCAATGAGTACCAGCTCCTCGCGCGGCTCAACCAGCAGTTCCGCCAGGAGATCCTGGACTTGAGATCCCAGAACGACAAGCTCCAGAAGGAAGTGGCGAGCGCGAGGCCTTCGAAATGACGACCACGAGTCTCCAATTGCCTCAAGCGACGAGGCACCGGTTCGACCAGTCAGAGCGGACCGCCCGGACCCTGAATCCTGTCTTCACGCCGGAGGCTATCCATCCCCTGCAAGGTGCGTTGCAGCCCGCCTCCAAACGAGGGTCGCAGGAACGCCCCATGTCGGCTTCTCAGATGGTCGTCCAGCGGCTCCGAGCGGAGAGGCTCGCTAGAGGCTGGACGCAGAAAGACTTGGCGGCGAGGTCGGGCATCGAGCGCGCGAACATCGCCCGCCTGGAAGCCGGCAAACATTCGCCTAGGGTCGATACTCTGGAATCGCTGGCAAAGGCGATGTCGCTGTCCTTGGCCGAGCTCTTTGAGGCGGGCCAGGCGGCTGCGGAGCTTACGGAGCTCAGCCTGAGGCTGGCAAAGTCGGGAGCCGTCAGGCTTAAGAAGGAGCTTAGGCGGATGCGTGAGCTCGGTATCATTGACGAAGCCGGAAGGCGGAAGAGCCGCGAGTTGCCGGCTGAGATGATCGAGGGGACGTCCGAAGCGGTGTGAGCGGGGAATCGGGTCACCGCCCTCCGATCATGCAGTTGATCGGAGGACCCCAGGGCAGCGGCAAGTCGACCTTCTATCCGGCGGCCTCGACGGGCCATGACTCGTTCAATATCGACGACGAACGCAGGAGGCTGAATCGGGGCTCCTCTCAGAGGATTCCTCGGGATGTGCAGCGCGCGGCCACCCTGGCGTATCAGAAGTTCATCAAGGACCATATCGAGGCGAGAAGGAGCTTTTCGATTGAAGTCACGCTGGGCAAAGAGGTCACCTTTGAACAAGCAAAGCGCGCACGCGCCGCCGGGTTCGGCGTGCGCCTTGTCTTCGTTGCCGCGGAACTCGATGAATGCATCGAGCGCATGGCGGGCCGGATCGAAGCGGGTGGGCACGGCGTGCCCGTGAGGATACTCAGAAAGACGCACGCCGCCAGCCTCAAGAATCTGAGGCGGGCCATCCGGGAATTCGATTCCGTCGTCGTCTTCGACAATTCGCGGCGCGCGAGCGCCGACGAGGCAACGGAGCGCGTCGTGCCGAGCCTCGTCCTGCGAGCCCAGGGCGGAGTGATCACCTTCAGGGCCCGCAAGGCGCCGGCGTGGTTTCAGCGGGCATTGAAGTCGGAAGGAAGGAGACGCGCATGACGCCGCCGAGGGTGACATGGGATTGATCCGAAAGGGCGAGAACTGGTTCATCGACTACCGGGCGCGAGGCCGGCGCATCAGGGAGAAGATCGGGCCGAGCAAGAAGCTCGCGGAGTCGGTGCTGGCCAAGCGCAAGCTTGAGCTGGCCGAGAATCGCTTCCTCGACGTGCGCAAGGTCAGCCGCGAGACCTTCCGGAGCTTCGCTCAGAAATACTTCGATTGGGTGCGGGGGCGCATCCGGGGGCCGCGGCGCGAGCAGTCGTACATCCGCCGGCTCAACAAGACCTTCGGCGACCTGTGCCTCTCGGACATCGACGTGGCCCGCGTCGAGAAGTTCATGGCCCTGCGGCTCCAGGAAGGACGCCAGCATCCTTTCAAGGGCAAGGCGTCGGCAAGCTTAAGCGAGGCCGAGCGCGAGGCCAGGATCAAGGCTTGGACCGCCGCGAACACCAAGACGGTGTCCAAGGCCACGGTGAACCGCGAGACCGCCTGCCTCAAGCGCATCCTTAACAAAGCCGCCGACTGGAAGCTGCTTCCCGTAAACCCGCTCGGCAGGATCAAGCTCTTCGATGAGCGCGAGTTCATCCGCAAGCGCTACCTGAAGCCCGAGGAGATTCGGTCCTTGCTGGCGCATTGCGGGCCGTCCATCCATGAACTCGTCACCTTCGCCCTCTACACCGGCCGGCGGTTCTCCGAGATCATCGGCATGCGTTGGCAGGACGTGGACCTCGCCAACGGCTACGTCTATTTCCCCAAGACCAAGAAGAAGGAGCCCGACCAGGTGGCGCTGCCGCCGCGGGCCTGCGAGTCGCTCTCCGCGTTGAAGCGGAGCGAACATGGCGAGTACGTGTTCCAATGCAAGGACGGCGGTCCAAGGAAAGACATTCGGTGGGTGTTCAAGCGGGCCTTGCGCCTGGCCGGGATCGAGGGTTTTCGGTTCCACGATCTGAGGCACACGGCCGTGTCATATATGATGATGAACGGCATCGACCTGAAGACGATAGCGGAGTTGGTGGGCCACACCACGGCCGAGATGGTGGACAAGCGCTATGGCCACCTCTCCCAGGACCACAAGCGCTTGGCCGTGCGGGTCTACGGGGAGGCCATGGACAGACTGACCGGCTACGCGGCGGACCCGGCGCCCGCAGGCAGGGCGGACAAAGTGGCCGACCGCTCGGGAGTGGACACTTTTTGGACACTTTCGCCGGAGCGGCCCCGCGTCGCGGAATTAATGGACTCGGAATTGGCTGACAAAATAGATAAAATCGTATCATTGCGCCGAGGTAGCTCAACGGCAGAGCAATCGCTTCGTAAGCGATAGGTTGTGGGTTCGAATCCCATCCTCGGCTGATTTTCCCGCACTCACGAAGCCATGGCCATGCCACTCGGTCGATTCGGCCGGTCGCTGATGCCGGCGGGCCCGGCGCTGATCGTCGCCGGCTGCCAGGAGGCCCCGTTTTCGGAGGAGCTGTCCATGCCGTCTCCTGGGGCCCGGTAGAGCCAGATTGCTATTAACGTCATTTGTTAGGTAGGCTTCTCGCGCCGTGATTGAACGCGCGCAGAGGTGCCTGCTCGTCGTCTGTTTTCTCGTTTGCCCGCTCCTGTTTTTCACCAACCTGACGCGCAACCCCTACGTCACTCAGATCAGCCTGCTCAACATCAGCCTGGCCCTGACCGCGGCCCTCGCGCTGCTGGGAGCGGCAGCGCGCGGGGAGGCGGCGCGCCTCCCGCGGACCGCGGTGGACCTGCCGCTGGCCGCGACCGCGGCCTTGGCGGCCCTGAGCTGGGGCGCGGCCTACATCGGCCACCCGGAATTTTTCCGTCCCTCGATGCGGGCGGAGGGGCTGCGCCAGGGGCTATTCCTGTGCGTCAACGTTCTCATCCCCTTCTATCTCGCCGCGACCCTGATGCGGCGCGACGCCCTCGCGACGACCCCCGCCCAGGAATCCCCCGTCGGGACGTGGGTCTTCTTCGCCCTGGCCTGGGGGGCGGCGTGGACGGCCTTCCCGCTGATGCGTTCGGGACGGGTCCCGGCGGGAATCTGGAATCAGCTCTGGGACGGCTACGGGGCGGCCCTGTGGGCCGGGGGATTGGTCTGGGCGGCATGGCTGTGCCGGGCCGGCCGCGCCGCCGACTACATCCATCTGGCGATGACGACGGGTTTCCTGGCCTCCGTGTACGGGGCGTGCCAGTACTTTAACGTGGAGTTCATCTGGCCGATCATCCTGAATCCTTACGGGGGCCGCTCCGTCTCGACCTTCGGCAACCCGAACTTCCTTTCCTCGTACAACGTGGTCCTGCTCCCGATCGCCGCCCTGCAATTCCTCTCGGCGCGCGGCGGCGGCGAGCGGATCGCCTATGGAACGGTCCTGCTGGCCCTGGAAGCCGCGCTCCTGGCGAGCCTCACGCGGTCGTCTTGGGGCGGGGCCCTGGCGGGCCTGGTTCTCCTGGGGCTGAGCCGGGAATGCCGCAATAAGATCCGCGAAAACCCGCGTCCCGCCGGGCTGCTGGCGGGGCTGGCCGTCGTGCTGGTCCTGCTCTGGCCCCAGAGCAGCGTCGAGGGGCCCTACACATCGACCGTCATCGGGCGCTTGACCGAGATCCAGAGCTTCAGCAAGGCCGACGGGTACTACAGCCCATTCCATCAGCGTCTCCTGATCTGGACCTCCGCTTGGCTCATGGGCGCCGAAAACCCGTTGACGGGCAAGGGCTGGGGACTCTTCGAGTTGTTCTACCCATTCTATCAGGGGGTGATGCTGGCGGCCGATCCGTTCTTCCGCAAGATGCGCACGCACGCCAACAATTCGCACAATGAGATCTTCGAAGTCTGGGCCCAGTCCGGCCTGCTCGGGGTCGGGGTGCTGGCGTGGCTTTGGTGGGCTTTCGGCCGCGGGGTGGCGTTCCGATGGAGGCAGGCGTCGCGCCCGCTGGAGCGGCTCTCCCTGGCGGCCGCGTGCGGCGCGGCCGGCATGCTGGTCGACAACCTGCTCAACGTTTCGCTTCATTTCGCCGTGCCCGCCTTCATGTTTTGGTGGGCCGCCGGTACGGCCGCGGGCGGGTCGCTCCCGGAGGAGCGCCCCTGGCGCTCCCCCGGCGGGGCCGGCGGGGCGGCCCCGCTGGCCGCGGCCGGGGCGCTGGCCGTGGTCTTGGTCGCCTGGTACTGGACGCGGGTCTGGTTTCGGGAGGTCCATTACTTCGCCGGCTTCAAGCTTCTCCGGGGCGGACAGGTCGCGGGCGGCATACGGCAGCTCGAGGAATCGCAGTCTTGGGGGCCGCGCGAGGTCAACGCCATCTACGAGTTGGGCAACGCCTACGCGCGGGCCGAGCGCTTTAAGGACGCCGACGCGACCTATGCCGCGGCCCTCTCGGCCAATGCCGGATACGACGAGATCTACTTCAACATCGGCACGATCAAGGCCTCCCGCCTGGGGCAGTTCGAGGAGGCGAGAAATTATTACCGGATGGCCGTCCTGATCAATCCCCTCTCTCCGGAAGCCACCGCGGGCCTGGCGGCGCTCTATCTGCGCGACGAAGCGTCGGCGCGCCTGCGCCTGCGGGAAGCCGCGGAGTTCTTGGAGCGGGCGGTCGCCATCTTCCCGGACAACGCCAATCACTGGAACAACCTCGGCTTCGTCCAGAGCCTGGGGGGGAGGATTTCGCAGGCCCAGGACGCCTATGCGCGGGCCTTGGAGCTCAATCCCGACCTCGCCGTCTCGGAACGCAACCTGCGGGCGGTCGTGCGCCAGTCGGGCCGCCCCGCCCCGGCCATACTTGAGGCCATCGACGTCCTCAGGACCGCCGAGGCGCTGGCGGCCCGCGGGGAATTTTCCGAGAAGACCTACGCGGCCGCCGCCGAGGCCGCGCGCCACTTGCCCGCGGCCCCCCCGGCGCGGTTCATCGCCGGCGTCGCGGCGCTGGCGCGCGGCCGCGACGCCGAGGCGGCCGAGCACCTCGCCTGGGTCGCGGGGCGCGATCCCGGAAATCTGGCCGTCCGCATCAATCTCGCCAAGGCTCTGACGCGCCTGGGGCGGCGCGACGAGGCGGTCCGCCAGCTCCGGGCGGCGCAGGCCATCGAGCCGGGCAATCAAGAGGCGCGGATGGGCCTGGAAGTATTGGGTGGACGGCCTTGAAGGACGTCGAAATAATTCAGAAACCCGTGGATTTTATAATGATACATATGATTCCGCGTGCGGCCAGGAGCCTGGCCTGTGCGGGGGCGTGGGGCGTCCGGACGCTCTGGCTCATGGCGTCCATGGGCGTGGCAGGCGTCGCGCAGGACGACGCGGCCGACAAAGGACTTTCCCGGCAGATGCGGCTGGGGATCGAATTCTACGAGAAGGGCGAGGACGCCCAGGCGATGGACCGGTTCATGGACGTCCTGACGCGCGGGGCGCAGGCCGAGCGCGCCCTGGCCAACGAATACATCAACCTGATCACCCAGCGGATGAACGCGGGCGCCGCGGTCACGCCCCCGCGCGCCCCCACGGCCGCCCGGCCCCCAGCGGAGTCCCCCGCCCCGCGAGACCCGCAGGCCGGGGCGTCGGCAAAGTCCCCCGCGGCGGCGCGGTCGCCGCGGGCTTCCGAATCCCCCGCCGTCGTCGTCGAGACCCAAGGCGAGCCGTCCTCTCCGCCGGCCAAGACCGCCCCGCCGGTCGCGGATTCCCCGTCGCCGCGCCCCAACCGGGAAGTCATGGAAAGGGAGATTCGGACCAAGATCCGGGCGGTCCTGGACCGCAATCTCAAGGTGCTGCGGGACGCCGACGACGTCGAGGTCCTGACGCTCGAGAACGGAGACCCGCTGGCCCTCGCCTTCCCGACGCCGGTCTTCTTCAAATCCGACATCGTCTTCAACAAGAAAACGGCCCCCGGCCTCCTCGACGCCTTGGCGGGGGTGGCCTACGCCCTCAAGCGCGCGCAAATCTACATCCTGCCGGAAGGCACGGCCATCGGCGACGCCAAGGTGCTGGATATGCGCCGGACGATGGGGATCAGTTCGCACCTCTACGCCTCGGGGATCTCGCCGGCCCGGGTGAAAGTCAATCTGCTCAGCACTCAGGTGGAGATTCCCAAGGCCCTCCGGGAATTCAAGGGGATCATCGTGCTGTTCGTCTACAACAAGCCGCTCGACTTCGGGGTGGAGGGCTCCATCGCCGATTCCGCGGGCCCCCCCTTGTCTCTGGGCGTGTTTCCGGAGCGGTTCCGGCCCGACCGCGGAGAAGGGGTCATCATCGAGTTTTCCGTCATGGAGCCTCCGTCGGGGCTCGCCTCCTGGCGCTTTCAGCTGCTACGGCCCGCGGCGGGGGGCGGCGACGGCGACCTCGCTCCGCTCAACCAAGTCCTGGGCAGCGGGCCGGTCTCGAATCAGGTCTACTGGAACGGCCGGAAGGGATATTTCGGCGCCGCCCTCCCGACCGGCCGCTACGAGTGCGTCTTAACGGCCACCGACGGCAAGAACCACCAGCGCACCCTCCACCGGTGGATCCACCTCATCGGCCCGGACGCCGCCCAGAGCCCCGCCCTGCTCGCGCGCTCCGCGGGAGCCCCTTCCGCCAACCTCCCCGGCTTGGACGACTCCGGCGTCTCCGGGCTCGTCCGCCCCGCCTCGGCGGCGCCGCGTCCCCGGCGGGGCGCGCGCCGGCGGCCGGCGGCCGGCGCCGAAACTGCCGCGCCGGCGGCTTCCGGTCCGGCGCCGGGAGGGATGGGGGAGATCGTATTCGCCAAGGATTCCGCGGAACTCCCCGCTTCGGCGGAGGCGGTGCTCAAGAACGCGGCCCGCGATCTGGCGGCGTCGCCCGAGAAGGAGCTCTCGGTGCGGGGGTTCGCGCACTCCGGCGAGGCCGAGGCGGAGGGGTTGGCCCAGAAGCGCGCCCAAGCCGCGGCGGAAGTCCTGATCGGCAAGCACGGCGCCGACTCCGGGCGGGTCCAAGTCCATTCCGCCGTTTCGGAGAAGCCCGAAGCCAAGGTCGTCGTCAAGCTGGTGGGCAACGAGTGAATATCGACGAAATAGTCGAGCAGTTGGCCTTCGGCAAGACCACCCCCAATCTTCCCACGTGTCGGGGACTCTACCTGAGCCCGGATACGATCTACCTCTCCGAACTGCGGATGGTCAAAGGAAAGCCTTCGGTGGACCATTTGGTTCGCGTTCCGGTGCCCGCGGGAGCGGCCGCGAAAGCCGCCGCCGGCGCCGGCCCGTCGACGTCCCTCAATACGAATTTTCTCGGCGAACGGGACAAACTCACCGCCTTGATCCGCCAAGCCATGTCCCAGATCCGGTGGAACTCCGACGCGGTCGTCGTGACCATCTCCCACCATCTGGGGCTCCTGAGATACTTCACGATGCCCTCGGTCGACCGGCGATTTTGGGCCAGCGCCATCCCCCTGGAGGCGAAAAAATACATCCCCATTCCCTTCGACGCCCTCAGCTACGACTACCAGATCGAGCCGCTCCCCGCGGCCGGCCCCGACCAGAAGGCGCGGCAAGGGGCGCTCGTGGCCGTGACGCCGCGCAAGAACCTGCCGAATATCAACTCGCTGGTCGAGGATTTGGGGCTCAAGCTGGCGGGCCTGGAAGTGGCGCCGTGCTCCGTCCTGCGCCTGTGGAACGCGCTCGAGGGCGGAGCCGGGCCGGACCCGTACTGCCAGGTCCACTTCGACGCCGGCGCGGTGCGCGTCTTGATCTGCGACCGCGGCCTGCCCGTCTTTTTCCGCGAGGTCTTCCTGGGCGCCGAAGCCACGGTCAACGACAGCCGTAAGGTGGACCTCGGGGGATGCGTCTCCTTCGCCCAGAAACAACTCGGGGTCGGTTCCCTGAAGCGCTTGCGCGTGGGGGGGGCCGCCCCCGACCTGCCCGCCTGGAAGGAGAGCTTCTCCTCCGAGCTCGGCCTGCAGGCCGAGCTCCACGATACGGCCGCGCTCCTGGGGGTCAAGGGAGGCGATTGGGGGGGCTTCGCCTCGATCGGAGCGGCCGTCCGCTTCCTCTCCCCGACAAGGATTTCGCTGGAGCTCGGCGACCTCGGCAAGATTTCGGATGCGGAACGGACCGCGGCCAAGTACCTTCTCGCCGCCGCCGGCGCGGCGGCGCTCGCCCTGTGCCTGGCGGGCTTCGGCCATGAACTGCTTTACCGCCTGCGGGCCGTGGAACTCAAGAAGTACCGGGGCAAGCCCGAGGTGGAGGCGGTCTTCATCAATAAGGGTCCGACGGATATCGAGAATCTCATCCGCGACATGCAGCAGCAGATGGAGCTGCTCCCCGACCCGGCCGAGCTGCGCAAGGCCCGGACCCTGCCGGTGCTTGCCGACGTCATCTCGAGCCTGCCCGAGAAGGTCTGGCTGGCGCGGATATCCCTCAGCAACCCCTTGAGGGCTTCCGCCGTCAAGCCGCGGGAAATAATCTTGAGCGGCTACGCCATGGCCTCCTCACCGTCCGAGGAGCGCGACAAGGCCCTCAGCTTCAAGGACCGCCTCGGCCGCTCGGAGATCTTCGGCGCGTTGTTCACGGACCTGCAGATCAACGTCATCCACGTGGCCGCGGGCGCGGAATCGGCCATGGGCGGCGCCGGGGCCGAGCAGATCGCCTTCAAGCGGCGCCTCGAGCAAAGAACGAGCTTCACCATCACCGGAAAGTCGAAGCGGGGGCCGGGATCATGACGCGGATCGATCCCAAGGCCCTGACGGCGCGCGCCGCGGCCGATCTGGAACTCGTCGTCGGATCCTTCCGCGAGAAGGGAGCGAAGCATTTCGCCCGTCCGCTGGTGATCGGCTCCCTGCTGATCCTGGTCGCCCACCTGCTCGGCTACAAGCCCGCCGCCCAGCGGCTGCGCACCCTGGGCTCGAAACTGGCCGCCGCCAGGGCCGCGGCCCAGTACGCCGACACCTACGAAGCGGCCCGCGACAAGCTGGCCTCCATTTACTCCCAAACGCCGCAGCTCAAGGACCGCGACCAGTGGCTCCTGGGCGTCCTCGTGGAGTCCTTAAAGGCCGACGGGATCGTTACGGACACGCTTCAGCCCGTGACCGAGATGGAGGATAAGGGCGTCATCTTCCAGCGCGCCAGCATGAGCTCCACCTTGAACTTCAAGGAGATCGTGCGCTGGATCGCGAGGATCGAATCGACCACGCCGACCGTTTTCATCGAAAGTCTGTCGGTCACGAAGAGGGCCGATCCCATCGGTCAGAACACGGTGAACTCCGCCATCGTCATCGCCATTCCGCGCAACCGTCTGACGCTATGAAGGAAAAGGAGCCGGGACCATGAGAGGCCGAGGCATGCTGGGCTGGCTTTTCGTCGCCGCGGTCCTGGCCGTCCCGGCCTTCATGTACTACCGGTCTTGGCACGGCGGGGGCCGGATGGACAAGGGACAGCTGATGGCGAAGGTCAGCAAGCGTCGCGGGGACGGGCCCCTGTTCCCGGGGACTTCCTCGCCCGACGCCCCGAAGAACCCTCTGAATTCTCCGGAGCTCTCCACGGCCGCGGCCCCGGCGCCGCCCCCCGGGGCGGCGCCCGGGGGGGGGGCGGCGCCCCGCGGGCCGGGGGCCGCCCCGGCCCCCCCCCCCCAGCCCCAAACGGAAGAGCGGCGGGGTGGGGAAGAGGGTGTTTGTT
>CAYJXJ010000059.1:0-24278 GCA_964374095.1 uncultured Elusimicrobia bacterium | reverse complement strand
GACGGCAGCTACGAGCGGGTGTGGTTCGAGGAGTTGGTTGCGCCGGACGAGGTCGCCTTCGATGCGGGCGTGTTCCTGCTGAGGAAGGATTCGGCGAAGGAGATCAAGATCGGCGCTCCACCCCAGCCCGTGCCTGGGCCGAGTTCCCAGCCTAGTCCCGAACCCATCACCGGGGGAGGGCCGGGCTCGGCACGGGGAGCCGATCCCGCGCCCGGCGCCGCCACGAAGACGCTGCGCCTCGTCGGAACGGTTCCGGCCGAGATTTGGAATCGTCTCGGGACGAAGATTCTGCCGAAACTGCGGTCGGGCTCCGATCTCCGGATTGGTCTCGAGTTCACGGTGAGAGTGAAAGCCGACGCCGCGGGAAGTCTCGCGGCGGAGCTGCAACAGATTCTACAGGAGCTGGGACTTGGTGAAGCGGTGCGGGTCGAAGTAGGCGGCCTACCAAGGGCTTGAGGTGCGCGTGGCGCTCAATAGTCAAAACGGCGGCAGGCCTCCCTCTTCCCGCAGGCTCCCGGCCGCAGCCTCCGCAGCCTAGACGGACCTGAGCAGTTGCCATTTTGCTATAATCTCCGTCGGAAACCGCATGACCGAGACCCTGCTTCCCCCCCGGTACTGCCCCGATCTCTTCGCGCGCCGCCGCCGGGCGACGCGGGTGGTCATGGTCGGCAACGTGGCCGTGGGCGGCCTCAACCCGATCCGGGTCCAGTCCATGACGACCACCGACACCTTGGATGTGTCGGCCACCGTCGCCCAGTGCGTCCGCATGGCCCAGGCCGGCTGCGAGATCATCCGCGTGACGGCCCAGACCTCGGAACACGCGCGGGCGATCGGGCGGATCAAGGAGGGGCTCCTGCGGCAAGGCATTTCGGTGCCGCTGGTGGCCGACATCCACTTCGACCCCCGGGCCGCCCTGGAGGCCGCCGAGTTCGCCGACAAGGTGCGGATCAACCCCGGCAACTTCGTGGACTCCAAGCGCTTCGCGGTGCGCGAGTACTCCGACCGGGAATATGCCGATGAGCTCGAACGCCTCTCGGACCGTTTCACCCCCCTTGTCTCGAAGCTCAAACGCCTGGGCCGGTCCCTGCGGATCGGCTGCAACCACGGCTCCCTCTCCGACCGGATCATGAACCGCTACGGCGACTCCCCCGTGGGCATGGTCGAGTCGGCGCTCGAGTTCGTGCGCGTCTGCGAGCGCAACGGCTACCGCGACATCATCCTCTCCATGAAGTCATCCAACCCGAAGGTGATGATCGCGGCCTACCGCCTGCTGGCCGCGCGCCTGGCCGAAACCGGGGGCGACTACCCGTTCCACCTCGGGGTCACCGAGGCGGGCGAGGGCGAGGACGGCCGGGTCAAGTCCGCCATCGGCATCGGCTCCCTGCTCGAGGACGGCATCGGCGACACCATCCGTGTCTCCCTCACCGAGGACCCGGAGTTCGAGGTTCCGGTTTGCCACGCCCTGGCGGGACGATTCCAGCCTGCGGCTGCCGTTTTCCTTTCCGCAGGTCCTCCTGGTCCTGAAGGCGGACCAGGAGGACCGGAACCCCCCCATTGCCCCGACTTCTTCAGCTACTCCCGGCGCAAGACGCGCCACCTAAAAATCGGCCCTTTTCTGACCGGCGGACACCAACTCGTGCGCGTCTGCGTGCCTGTGCCGCGGGGCTTCTCGGCGTCCCAGGCCCTGTCGTTTCTCGAAGATCGGCTAAAGAACGGAAGCGGCGCCGAGCCCGAGCTCTTGGAGTGGACCGTGCGCGATCACGCGGATCTCCAGGCTCTGGCCGCCGCGCGCGCCGGACTGGCCGGCGAGACCTCGAGGCTGGCGTTGTGCGGGAGATTCGAGGGTCCGGCGGCGCAGGCCCTCGAAGGTCTCGGGCACGTGGATCTTGCGGCGTGGGCCGGGGCGAGCGACGCCGATTGGCAAGGCTTCGTCGCGAGAGCCTCCCAACACGACACGGCCTTGCTGTGCGAGGGAGAGTCGGCCGCCGCGGCCCTCGGCCGGGCGCGGGCGTGCCGGGAGTCCGGAGTCCCCGCCGTCCTCGGTTTGCGCGGCTCCGACCTCGGCCGGCTGGTGCGGGAATACCGGCGGCTGGCGGCGCTGGGAGAACAGGCGCCGATCCATCTCGCCGTCCCCCGGCAGGATGGGGAGCAGGCGATGGTTCTAGAGTCGTCGCTGCTCCTGGGCAGCCTCCTCTGCGACGGCATCGGGGACTCCGTTCAAATCGAGGCCGCCGAGGGTCCGGGGCGCAGCCTCGAACTCGCCTACAACGTGCTCCAAGGGGCCGGGGTTCGCATCACCAAGGCGGAGTTCGTCTCATGCCCGTCCTGCGGCCGCACGCTCTTCGACCTGCAGTCCACGACCGAGCGCATCAAGCGCCGGACGGGGCACCTCAAGGGGGTCAAGATCGCGATCATGGGCTGCATCGTCAACGGGCCCGGGGAGATGGCCGACGCGGATTTCGGCTACGTCGGCGGCGCGCCCGGACGCATCAACCTCTACGTGGGCAAGGACTGCGTGCAGAAGGGCATCCCCTCCGAAGCCGCCGACCAGGCCTTGATCGACCTCATCAAGTCCGGCGGGAAGTGGGCCGAGCCTCCGGCGGGGTGATCCGACGCGGCCTCGCGTCGGTCCTGGCGGCCGGCTTTCTCGGAGGATGCTCCCCGGTTTATGTCCTGAAATCGGCGGTCGGTCACGCCGACCTCCTGGCCCGCCGCGAAAAGATCTCGGCGCTCTTGGAGCGTCCCGCCTTGTCGCCGGAGCTCAAGGGGAAGCTGCGCCTCCTCGTCGCGGCGCGGGAGTTCGCCTTCTCCCGGATGGGACTCAAGCCCACCCCGGATTTTTCAACGGTGTCGATGATCCAGCGGCCGCATGTCACCTGGCTGGTCAGCGGCTCCGCCCGAACAAAGCTCGCGGCCCATGAGTGGTGGTTCCCTTTTATCGGCCGGGTGCCGTACCAGGGCCACTTCAAGGAAGCCGACGCCAACCGGGAAGCCCGACGGCTTGAACGCCGCGGGTGGGACGCCCATGTCTCCGGGGTGTCGGCCTATAATACCCCGATGTGGTTCTCGGACCCCCTCCCGTCGCCGACGCTGGCCTACCCCGCGGGGGAGTTGGCCTCGCTCGTGATCCACGAACTGGCCCATGGGACGTTGTTCTTCCGCGGGGAGGTGGGGTTCTCCGAGGCGTTGGCCACCTTCGTCGGGGAGCAAGGCGGGCGGGACTTCCTGGAGAGCCGGTTCGGTCCCGGATCACCGGAACTGGCCGAGTTCGACCGCGGGCTGGCGTCGTCCAGCCGCTTCGACGCGGCCCTCGGCGAGCTGACCGGCCGGTTGGAGGCCCTCTATTCCGGAACGCTGACCGAGGATGAGAAGCTTAGGGAAAGGATCGCGCTGTTCGACCGGGGCCGCCAAAAATTATCGAAGGCCTTGGGGAGGGACTCCGGCCCGGTCAACAACGCCTTCATCACGGCCCATCAAACCTACCGCAAGGAGCTCGGTGATTTCGATCAGGTGTACCGGTGGTGCCGCCGGGACTGGCCTTGCGCGGTGAGGATATTCAATGAACTGGACCCCCGTCGGCCGCGCGCGGCCCTCAAGGCCCTCCTCTCCAGGCTGCGCGCTACCGCGAAGGCTGGTAGGTGACGAAGCGCTGGATGAAGTCCGTGTTGCCTTCCGCGTCGATGGTCGTCACCCGGACCGCGTTCTCGCCGGGGGAGAGCGTGACGACCGAGGAGAAATTGTTCTCGCCGTCGACTCTCACCGCGCGGCCGTTGACCATGAGGCTTAGGCCCGCGCGCGCGCGTCCGATGACCCGGAACAAGGGCTGAAACACCACCTCGTCCTGGGCGGGCCGGATGAGCAGGACCCCGGATTTGTACTCGCGGACCGCCGTCAGCGTGGAGGCGCCTAGGATGTAGAGTTTGGCCGCGCGGAACTTGCCCTGGGTGCCGAGCAGGTCGACCGGGGCGATCCGCACCCAATAGCGCCCGGGAGCGATCTGGATGTCCTGGGCCCTAACCGGAATGTCCGCCTCGTAGACCCGGTCGAAGACCGAGCGGGCGAAGTCGGGATCGCGGGAGAACTGCACCCGGTAGCCGGAGATGGGTTCGCCGATCTTGATCCTCTCCACCTCGACGCGGATATCCTCGATGCGGGCCGCGGCCGTGAGCTCGGCGCCCGGAGCGGAGCCAGGACCCGGCGCGGCGGAGGTGAGGCCCGCCCGAGCCCGGACCGGGCCGAGGTTCCCCTCGAATTCGGCGGCTCGGGCGTAGAACTCGGGGAGATTGGGGATGCGCCGGGGCGCCTCCGGGGCCTGGGCCAGCCGCACCTGGGTCCGGAAGCCCTCGGCGACTTCGACCTTCTTTCCCTCCGCTTCGACCTCGGCCTTTCCCTTGAAGACCTCGACCAAGGTCGAGAGGTCCTGGCGGACGCGGGCCGAGTACTTGGTGTCGGGGGTTTTGGGGATGATGCGCGCCGAGGCGGTCGTCACGCGCGCCCGCCCGACGAAGACCCCGCCGCTGCGCAGGTCCACGTCGGTGTCTTTCTGGCCCGGGCGGATGATGGCCATGGAGTTCTCATCGACCTGCAGGGTGCCTTGGTCGACGAAGTTGACGCGCGCCACGGAGTCCTCGAGCGTTCGGATCACGTCGTCGCGGTAGAGGTCCATCTTTTCGCGCGCCGCCTTCCAGTCGGCCGTCTCCTTGCGCCGGTAGAGGACATCATTTCGCCGGTGCACGAGGAACGCGGCCCGCAAGTCCTCCTTGATCAGGCGCACCGGAACCCGCAGGGTCATTCCCGGAAGGGCCACCGTGGGGTCGCGGGACGGGAGCTGCGTGTTGTGCTTGAGGATCTCATCCCAGCGCGCGGGGTCCTTGAGCCAGGTGTTGGCGATGGCCCACAGGGTGTCGCCGGGCTTGACCACCACGGGCTGGAAATCGGCGCTCTCGGCCGCTGTGTCGGCCGGCGCCTGGAATAGGCAAAGCCCCGCCATCAGCGCGAGCGCCGGCGGCCCCAACCGTCGTACGGAGGTTGTCACCCGGGTCCCCTTGATACGGCCATGTATATCACATTTCTGTTATGGAAAAATGGCCGGGGGGAATCCTTGACGTGAGGCGGTCCGAAAGATTCCCGGCCCATCGGATGTCCGGACGCAGCAGCCCACGGGGACAAGCCGCCCCGGCGCCCCCAAGCCTTGATATTCGGGCCGCGCGGGGATAAACTGTTGGGTAGGCAAGGGGGTTTTCATGCAACGAGCTCAGGAAGGCCAGCCGGGTTACGAAGGCGAGAGGGGAGGCGCGGGAGCCGGGGAGTCCCAGGCGGAAGATCATCTCGACCATACGACGCAACTTTGGGAGCGGGCGTTCTGGCGCGCCCTCGAGGAGTTGCGCGTGGAGATCCTGAAGGACAAGATTCGCGCCGCCTGGGGTCCGGCCATGGGAAAGACCGCCGAGCAGGTCGTGGCGGCCATGAGTGAGGAGTGGAAAGAGTTCCACGCCCGGGAAGCGCGCCGAAAGGAACAGGCTTCGGAGGCGCCTCAGCGCGACCGCATCCGCGAGGTCCTCGAGAAGGCTCTGAAGAAAGGGCCGCAATAGGGCGACGCGGCCGGGGGTTTTCAAAAGAAGTATTGCGCCTGTAGGAAGCCGAGGTTGGGGACGCGGCCGAATTCGGTGCGGCGGGCCCCGGAGAATCGTTGGAACCCGGCGGTGAGATGGAGGTCCTTGAGGGCGTTCCATACCAGAGCCGGGGCGGTGAAGCTGCTCGCGTCATCGAGATTGGCGACCGTCGTCCATTCGAGCTTGACCAGGGGGTGGAGGTCCTTCGACAAGGTCAGCCCGGCGTAGTCCTTGGCGAGGGCGACTTCGCGACCCGACAGGAGCCGGCCGGGGTCGTAACGAAAGACGCCGGTGGTCCCGGCGCCGTTATGGTGGTATTCGATGCTGACGGCTAGGTCCTTAAGCAAGCCCGGCCGGCCGGCGAAAGTGTAGTCATAGCCCGCGGCGAGCTTCCACGCCGGCCGGGCATGGCGCGGATCGGCGTAGGTCCACTCGCCGCGGAGAGTTCCCTGCGCGAGCGCCCCGGCCGCTTCTCCCCCCGCCACGAAGCTCGCCGAGGAGACCGGGGTCTTTCCCCCCATGATGGCGAGGTCGACCGAGCGCCAGTTCCATTTGAGCCGCCCCAACAGGGAGTGCCGGGGCCAGCGGTTCTCCGGGGCCCAGGCCAGTTCTCCCTGCGCCAACTCCCCCAGCTCCTGTCGGAGGGTCAGGGCGTCGACTCCCGGGGGCTCGTCCCGTTCGATCGCGTTGGGCCGGTAGGGCGTCAAGACGTCGGTCGGATTCCAGAGCTTGCCGACCCCCCAGGCGAGGCGCTGGCGGCCGAAGCGGACGGCCGTGGGGCCGGTGTCGATGCCGGCCCAGCCGCGGTGCAGGCGGTGGCGCCAGAGGGAGGTGTCGCCGGTGCTGATCTCGGCGCCGGGTTCCAGCCATGTCGGAGGATCGCCCGAGCCCGTCAGGCCGTGTTCGCGCGTCCGGAAGTAGGAGCCGGCGAGGAGCTCGTGGTCGTACTCGGCGTGGGCGCGCGCGATCCCGGCGGAGGCGTCCAGGGTCAGGCGCGCGCGGGCCGTGTTGAGGAAGTAGGGACGGCGGTTCGCCGCCGAACGCGAGTACTGCCAGAGCTCCTTGACGGTGCCGGAGGCCTCGATTTTCTTGGCGGCGGCGTGGGCCGGCCGCAGCAGGGCCAGGGCCAGGGCCCAGGAGGTCACGGGGCCAGGCGGCCGTCGCGCAGGTGCACCACGCGCCGCGCGCGGCTAAGGACCGCGGGATCGTGGCTGGAGAACAAGAACGTGATCCCACGGTCGCGGTTGAGCCCCTCCATGAGGTCGAGCAGGGCCGCGGCGGTCTTGGAGTCGAGGTTGGCCGTGGGCTCATCGGCCAGAACGAGCACCGGCCGATGGATGATCGAGCGCGCCACGGCCACGCGCTGCTGCTGGCCGCCGGAGAGCTGGTCGGGGCGGCGGTTCGCCATCGCCTCGAGACCCACGCTCTTGAGGGCCTCCGCGGCCCGGGCGCGTCTTTCTCCCGCGGCCGCGCCCTGCAGGACGAGCGGGTACTCGACATTCTCAAGCGCCGTCAGAACCGGGATGAGGTTGAAGGCCTGAAAGACGAATCCCAGCGACCGCAGGCGAAAATCCGCCAACTCCTCGGCACCGAGATGCGAGACCTTGCGTTGCCCGTAGCGCACCTCGCCGTGCGTGGGCCGGTCCAGGGTGCCGATGATGTTGAGCAGGGTCGACTTGCCCGAGCCGGAAGGCCCGGCGATGGCCGAGAACTCCCCGGACTCGAAGGAGACCGACAGCTCGCTGAGGGCCGCGACCTTGGAGGCGTGGTCGTAGACCTTGGTGACGTGATGCGCGCAGACCAGGGGAGCCTTGGCCTCAGACATGGCGCAGGGCCTCCGCGGGCCGCAGCCGGCAGGCGCGCAGCGCCGGCGGCAGGGCCGCGAGCAAGCTCGTGACCAGGACCGAAGCCGTCGCCACGACGTGCGACTTCCACGATGGCTGCAGGTAGAGCACGGACGGAAAGGGAATGAAATAGGCGAGGGCTTCTCCGACGGGAAGATGGAGTCCGTTGCGGCCGAAGTAGGCGATAAGCGCGCTGCCCAGGGCTAGGCCCAGCACCGCGCCCACCAGGCCCAGGGCGGCCGACTCGGCCAGCACGAGGCGCAGGACCCAGGCGGGCCGGGCGCCGATGGCCATGAGCACGCCGAACTCCCGCACCCGCTCGAAGAGGCTCATCAGCATGGTGTTGAGCACCCCGAGGGCCACGATCAGAAAGACGATGATGAGCACGACCGTGAGCAGGGCATCCTGGAATCTCTGGATCGCCAGTATTTCGTGGTCGACGTCCTTCCAGCTCAGCACCTGCACGGCGGCGCCCGCGCCCTGCGATCCCAGCGCCTCGGCCAGATCGCGCTTCACCTGGTCGGCGTCCCCCACGTCCTTGAGGCGGGCGACGAGCTGGTTGACCCGCTTGCCGACCACGAGCATCTCCTGGGCCGCATCGAGCGGGACATAGACTATCTGCCCGTCGAAGGAGGTCGAGCCGGTCCGATAGACCCCCGTCAGCCGGAGGGCCTCGGCCCCCATGCTGCCGTCCGAAGCCTGGGCCATGATCACGGCCTTCTCGCCGAGCTTGAGATCGAGCCTTTGGGCGAGCTTCTCGCCCATGACGATGCCCTTGCGGTGGGAGAGGAGGAAATCCCCGCGGGTGATGTAGGAGGCCATGGTCGTGATCTTGGGCTCAAGCGTCGGCTCAACGGCGCAGATGAGCACTCCCACCGAACCCGTCGGCGAGGAGACCAGGCCCGTGATGGTGATGCGGCGCCCCCAGGCGAATATGTCCGGGTGCCCCGAGAGCGCCGCGGCGGGCGGTCCGGGGTCCTCCACGTAGCGGTCCGGGAACTTGTACTCCTTGATATGGCGGTTCTGAACCTGGATATGGCCCGTGATCGAGCCCGTGGCCTTTTCGATGAGCTGGCCCTGGAGGGTTTTGATCAGGCTTTGGCCGAACATGATCGCGGCCAGACCGGTGGCCATGGAACTGACCGTGATGAGGCTCCGGCGGCGGTTGCGCCAGACATTGCGCCAAGCGAGTCGCGGCAACTCAGCGTCCCTTCTGAAGCCTCGAGAGGCTGAAGAACGAATCGGTGAGGGGCACGTCGAACTCGAGGTGCCGGTATTGGACCCGGGTGCTCTGGCCCGGCTTCTTGGCGGGCCGGCACTGCATCACCGTCGGCAGAAGGCGCCCGCCCATGCGTCGGAGGTTGGAGAAACTGATGGTCCGGATGAGTTCGCCCCGCTCGCTGAAATCCTCCTCGCCGAGGGGCAGGATCTCGTCGTCATCGTAGACCCCGACGCGCAGGACGACCCGGCCCCACACCACCGGGGCGTCGGGCTTGGGCATGCCTTCAATCTCATACACGATTCGCGAGGGAGATTTCAGGCCCAGGCGGCGGGCTTCCTCGGCCGCGACGTCCTCCCGGGTTTTCTTCAGGAGCTTATGGTCGTAGTCCTTGACCACGGAGTCGGCCTTCACGATGTCCTCGTAGGTAAAGTCCGACCCCTGCCAGGCGGAGTGCATCATGGCGGCCGGGATCTTCACGACCCGTTCGACCCGGGGCATCCAGAGCCACATCTCGGTCTTGCGGCGCAGGGTGGTGTTTCCCTTGTCCTTGGCCGGGGAATGGACTTGGATGAAGGCCATTTGGCGGCCGAGGTTCCAACCCTCCACTTCCAGGTTGCGCTCCCAGGAGGGCGTCACGATGGTCATGGTCAGGCGGCCGTGGCTGGAGTCTCCCCGTAGGGATTTGTTGGCCCGGTCCACGAGCTCGCCGAGGCTGAGTTCCGCCGACGCCGACAGCGCGAGACTGAGCACGGCGCCGGAGACAAACACGGCCCATTGTGCCCGTTTTGGCGCGGGCGGTCAAACCGCTCAATGTCCCCGCCACTTTGGTATAGTCCCGGTCGCGACCATGGCACGTGCTAAAGGGCGCAGAACGCTCGCTTTGGCCGCGGCCGCCGCGGCGTTGCTCGCCGCGGGGGCGTTTTCCGTTCCTTTCCTGATCGGCTGGTGGCTGGACTTCTCGGACGAGCCGTTCGCCGCCGACGCCCTCGTGGTGCTCAACGGCGACGAGGTCTCGCGCGCCATCTACGGCGCCGAGCTCTTCAACCGCGGTCTGGCCCCCCAATTATGGCTCGCCAGTCCGAAAGTGCGGGAGAGCGTGCGGCAGGCCCGGGGCTTGGGCATCCCCGTGCTGACGGAGGACGAGGTTTTCCGGGAGATCTTCCTAAGGCTGAAGGTCCCCAAGGACCGGATCCGCCGCTACGGGGACGGCATCATCAGCACGACCGGCGAGGCCAGGACCCTGCGGCAGGCCCTGGACCCCGCGGCGCGCCGCGTGCTGGTGGTGACCTCGCGCTACCACGCCCGGCGGGCGAAGGTCATCTTTCGCCGCGCTCTGCCGGGCGTCGAGGTCCGCGTCGCCGCGACCCCCTACGAGTCCTTCAGCCGCGCCTGGTGGCGGGACCAAACCCACGCCCGGGCCGCGATCCTGGAGGCCGCCAAGACGGTGTTCTTCATCGTCGGCGGGGCTTTCGAGTAGTCCTTGGGGTTCACGGTCGGAGGATATTGAGTTTCCGGATGGAGATTTGGCATAATTGACGCATGCCACGAGCCAAACCCCCCACGTCCAAGAAACCCGCCCCTTGCGTAGCGCTAGACTATCCCCAGCCCAACGCCTCCTTTCCCGCCGGCCCCTACACCATCCGCGTCAGCGCCAACGGCGGGGCCTCGACCGTGTCCGTGTCTCTCGACGGCGGGGAGTTCCAGGCCTGCCGGGAGTCCGCCGGACACTGGTGGTTCGACTGCGACCTCGCCCCGGGCTCCCACAGCGTCGTCGCCCGAATGTCAAACGGCGACGGAGACGCCGCGGTATCCCGCCTCCGCCGGTTCAAGGTCCTTCCCGGTCCCGCCGGGGCTTAACCCGTCCTCCGGTTGTTGACCCTTTCGGGAATCCCTGTTATCCTTTGGGGGTGCCCGAGGCGCTGGAAGTCCTCCGCGACTTGATCCGCTTCGACACCTCCAACCCCCCCGGCCACGAGCGTCCCGCGGCCGAATACATCGCGGCCCTGCTGAAACGGGAGGGGATCCCCGCGGAGCTCATTGAGGCGGCGCCCGGGCGAACAAATGTCGTCGCTCGCCTGCGCGGCCGCGGGGTCGACCCGCCCCTGCTGCTTTCGGCGCATCTCGACGTGGTCCCGGCTCCCCCGGAAGGTTGGACGCATCCCCCCTTCGCCGCGGAGGTTGCCGACGGCTATGTCTGGGGGCGCGGCGCGGTGGACATGAAGCATATGGCCGCCATGGGCTTGGCCGTCCTCCTGGAGCTGGCCCGATCCAAGGCGCCGCTGCGGCGGGACGTGGTCTTCGCCGGGGTGGCCGATGAGGAGGCGGGCGGGGGCCTGGGCGCGGGGTATCTCGTCGACAAGCGCCCCGAGCTGATCGCGGCGGGCTTCGCCTTGACCGAACTGGGCGGCATGGCCGTGCCCATGGGGAGGCGCACGATCGTCCCGGTTCAGGTGGCCGAGCGGGGCTACTTGTGGTTTCGCCTGCGGGCCCGCGGCGACGGGGGCCATGGCTCGACGCCCCGTCCGGGCTCGGCCGTGGAGCGCCTGGCCCGCGCCGTCGAGCGCCTCAGCCGCAAGCCCCTGCGCTATCACTTGACGGAAAGCGCCCGCGGCTTCGTGCGGTGCGTCGCGCGCTCGCGGCCGCCGGCCTCTTTGGTGCTGCTGGGCCTGCTATCGGAAAAAACCGCGCCCCTGGCCCTGCGGGCCCTTCCCGCGGAGCGGCGCTGGAGCTTTCGCGCGATGCTCTACGACACGGCTTGCGTCACGGTGCTTTCCGCCGGGACCAAGGTCAATGTCGTTGCTCTCGAGGCTTCGGCCATGGTGGACGGCCGCTATCTTCCCGGGGTGAGCCGCCGGCAATTCCTGGAGGAGGTGCGCTCCGTCGTGGGGCCGGACGTCGAGATTGAACCCGTGGCGGAGGGCAGCCCCACGGTGATGCCCCCGAACTCCGCGCTCATGGAGGCCATCCGGCGCGGCGTGGCGCGCGAGATCCCGGGAGGCGAGGTCGTGGGTTATCTCATGCCGGGCCTGACCGATGCCAAGCACTACGCCCGCGCCGGGATCGTGACCTACGGCTTCGCCCCGGTGCGCCTCCGGGCCGACGAGCCATTTGCTACCCTGTACCACGCGCCCGATGAGAGGATCTCGGTGGAGGGATTTGCCGGCGGACTTCGGCTCTTGAGGGCGGTGGTGGAGGAGTTTTGTTTGGACATGGGGGAGAAGGATTGACGACGGCACATGTGGGTGTTCTGGTTTCATTATGGGTCCTCGCCATCACCGGACCTGTAGGTCCGGTGATGGCTGCGGAGCTTGACCTAAATACCCTCCGCCAAGCCGCGGCCAGGAAGGACCCGCGCGCGGTCTACGAATTGGGCCTGCGCTACCACTCGGGGCGGGGCGTGCCGCGCGACTATCAGGAGGCCCAGCGGCTCCTGCGCCAGGCGGCCGAGGCGGGGCTCCCCGAGGCTCAGAACAGCCTGGGGGTGATGTATCTCAAGGGCGAGGGCACGCGGGCCGACCCGCGCCGGGCCCTGCCGTGGCTGCGCCAGGCCGCGGCCGCGGGCTGGGCCAAGGCCCAGTTCAACCTCGGCGCGATGTATCTCGACGGCCGGGGCGTGGCTCCCGACCGGCCCGTGGCGCTGTCGTGGTTCGAGAAGGCGGCCCGCCAAGGGGACGCCGAGGCGCAGTTCAATATCGGGCTCATGCATTACCGCGGCGAAGGGATCACGCGCAGCTTCGACTTGGCCCTGCCGTGGTTCGAGAAGGCGGCGGCCCAGGGCTTCTCGGAAGCCCAGCATCACCTCGCCACGATGTTTTCCGAGGGGCAAGGCGTGACGCGCGATTACACCCGCGCCATCGAATGGGACCGCCGGGCCGCCGCCGGGGGGCACCCCCGGTCTCAGTACCGGCTGGGGATGGTGCTTTACCTCGGCAAGACCGCCCGCCAGGACCATCAGGAGGCCTTCAAGTGGATGCGAGAGGCGGCGCTCGCGGGCGTGACCGACGCCCAAACCGGCTTGGGGCTCCTCTATTATGAGGGGGTCGCCACCGAGAAGAACTACCCCGAGGCCCTCAAGTGGTTTCGCAAGGCGGCGGGGAGGGACCAGCCCCAGGCCCTCTACAACCTAGGCACGATGTATCGCGACGGCGAGGGAATCCGCGCCGATACCGCCGCGGCCCTGCGCTGGTACCGGAAGGCCGCGGCCCTCCGCGAGCCCGACGCCCTCTACCAGCTCGGCGTGATGCACCACGACGGCGCCGGGGTGAAGGCCGACGCTGCCGAGGCGCTGGCCTATTTCACGGTCGCCTCCGAGAGCGGCCACGCCAGCGCCCGGCTCTTCGCTGCGGAGCTCCAGGACAAGCTCACGCCCGAGCAGCGCGTCCGGGCCGAGAAGCGCATTCAGGCGCTGAGGAAATGACGGGAGAACGCTTCGCCTGCGTCCACGGGCACTTCTACCAGCCCCCGCGGGAGAATCCTTGGCTCGGGACGGTCCTGCGCCAGCCCTCCGCGGCGCCCGCCCACGATTGGAACTCCAGGGTCGCCCGGGAGTGCTACGTCCCCAACGCCTGGGCGCGCGTGTGCGACGGCTCGGGGAAGCTCGCCGACGTGGTGAACAATTTCGCCCACATGAGCTTCGATGCGGGGCCCACGCTGCTTTCCTGGATGGAGGAGCATGAACCCGCGGCTTACCGGCGCATTTTGGAGGCTGACCGCGAGAGCACCCGGCGCCTGGGCGGGCATGGCAACGCCATCGCCCACCCCTACGTCCACGCCATCCTCCCGCTGGCCTCGCCCCGCGACCAGGCCACGCTCGTGCGCTGGGGTCTGGCCGACTTTCGCCGGCGCTTCCGCCGCCGGCCGGAGGCCATGTGGCTGCCCGAGACCGGGGCCAACGACGCGGTGCTGGGCCTGCTGGCCGAGCACGGCATGTCCTATGTGATCCTCGCGCCCTCCCAGGCGGCGCGGGTGCGTCCCATCGGGGAGACGTCGTGGAAAGAGGCCGCGGGGCATCTCGATCCCCGGCGCCCGCATCTCTGGCGCGACCCGCGCGGCCGGGGTCGCCCCCTCGCCGTGTTCTTCTACCACCAAGCCCTTTCCCACGCCGTTGCCTTCGAGCGCTTGATGGCCGACAGCGCCGCGGCGTCCGAGCGCTGGGCCCTCGCCTTCCACGGGGCGGGGGGCCCGGCCCTGGTCTCGGCCGCGACGGACGGCGAGTCCTTCGGCCACCACCACTCCTTCGCGGAGATGGGGCTGGCGCACTTGCTTACCCGGGCTCTTCCGGGGCGCGGGATCGCGCCGGTCAACCCCGGTTTCTTTCTCGCGGCCAATCCCCCGGCATGGGAGGTGGAGCTCAAGGCCGGCGCCCAGGGCCTGGGAACGGCCTGGAGCTGTGCCCACGGCTTGGGCCGCTGGCTCGAGGATTGCGGGTGCGGGGGCGACGGCAAGGGCAGGCAGGCCTGGCGGCGTCCGCTCCGGGAAGCGCTGGATTGGGTCCGCGACGCGTTGGCCGACTATTACGAGGATGCGGGAGGCCGCGTTTTGAAGGATCCTTGGGAGGCGCGGGACGCCTACGGGGAGGTCATCGGCCGGGGCGGCGAGGGCATGGACTCCGCCGCATGGCGCTCCCGGATTCGGGGCGCCGCGACGGCCTCGTCGCGCGCCAAGGCCTTGCGCCTACTCGAGATGCAGCGCGAATGTCTTTACATGGTCACGAGCTGCGGCTGGTTCTTCGCCGACATCGCCGGCATCGAGGCCGCTCAGAACCTGCGCCACGCGGCGCGCGCGATCTCGATCGCCCGCGAGGAGGGAGGACCGGACCTCGAGGCCGACTTTATAGGCCGCCTGAAGGCGGCGGGCGCCAACGACCGGCGTTATGGCGACGGGGCCGGGGTCTATGAGAAGCTGGTCCGCCCCTCGATTTTCACGCCGGACAAGATGGCGGCGCTCTACGCGATGGAAAGGCTGGTCCGTCGCGAGGCGCCGCAGCGCTTCTTCAACGTCGCCGCGCGGGGAGAGGGCCGGACCCGCCGCGAGAAGGGAGCCGCCGTTTTTTCGGGTTCGTTCCGGTTCTCATGCCCGGCGACGGGGGGATTTTGGGACCGCCGCGTCCTATCGTTTTGCCGTCCCGATGGGACCATGGCCGCTCTTGTTTGCCGGGGGGGAGGGGCGGCCTGGGACATGCTCCGCGCGCGGGTGGAATCGTCCTCGACGGAGGCGGGGGCGCTCGCCATCGCCTCCGCCGCGTCCCAAGATTTAAGAGTTCTTTCATTTTGGGCCGAGGACTTCCCGTCGGAGCTGGCGGCGGAGCTTCTGCGGCGGCTTGCGCTTCCGGAAGGCGAGCCCCAGGACGCCGCGGGCGCCGCGCTGGAACTGGGCGAAAAGCTGGCGGCCCGCGCCGCCGATGTCCCGGCCTCCCTGCGCGCGCGTTTCGCGGACGCCTTCTCCCAGGCTCTCGAGGCGGCGGCATGCGATGGCCAGGCGGATGGACTCCGCAAGGTCCGGGACCTGGCCCGCCGGTCCCGGGCGCTCAAGTGGCCGGCCGCGGCCGAGCACGCGTCGGCCGCCTGGAACCGATTGATCGATGACCGGCTCGACGCGGCCGAGTCCCGCGGCACGGCGCAGGTCTTCGCCGCCCTCCAGGAGGTCCTCGAGGCGGCCGGGGATCTGCATCTCAAGGACTGGAAGCCCCACGCCGAAGCCAGGGTCTTCGACATCCTGCGCCGGCTGGAGGGGCCGCCTGTCGCCGCGGCGCCGGTCGCGCGTCTCCTGGGCCTGCCGATCACGGTCGCCGCCCCATGACCGAAGGGATCACGGACTACGACCTGCACCTCTTCGGGGAGGGCAACCACCTCAACATCTACGAGAAGCTCGGGGCGCATGCCAGCCGTGCCGGCCATGAGGCCGGCACCAACTTCGCCGTCTGGGCCCCGAACGCCGTTTCCGTCTCCGTCGTTGGAGACTTCAACGACTGGGATCCAACGCGTCATCCCATGCGCCACCTCGGGAACTCCGGCATATCGGAGCTGTTCATCCCGGGCGTGGGCTCCGGAGCCATGTACAAGTACTTCATCAAGACGCGCGACGGCCGCGGTCTCGAAAAGTGCGACCCCTTCGCTTTCCGCTGCGAGGTCCCCCCCCGCTCCGCCTCGATGGTCTGCGACCTGGCGGGCTTCGAGTGGAGCGACGCCGCCTGGCTGCAGGGCCGCGCCGCCCGGGACCCCCTGCAGGGCCCGGTCAACGTTTATGAGGTCCACCTCGGCTCGTGGCGGCGCGCCCCCGGCGACGGCAACCGCCCCCTCACCTATCTGGAATTGGCCGAGACCCTGCCGGAGTACGCGCGCTCCATGGGCTACACCCACGTCGAGCTCATGCCGGTCATGGAGCACCCCTTCGGCGGCTCCTGGGGCTATCAGGTGACGGGCTACTTCGCGCCGACCTCGCGTTTCGGCTCGCCCCGGGATTTCATGCTCCTGGTGGACCGCTGTCATAGGAAGGGCATCGGCGTCATCCTCGACTGGGTCCCCTCCCATTTCGCCACCGACGGCCACGGCCTGGGCGCCTTCGACGGGACCTGCCTTTTCGAGCACCAAGACCCGAGAGAGGGTTTCCACCCGGATTGGGGGAGCCTCATCTTCAACTACGGGCGGGCCGAGGTGAAGAGCTTCCTGCTCGCCAACGCCTTGTTCTGGCTCAAGACCTACCACGCCGACGGCTTGCGGGTGGACGCGGTGGCCTCCATGCTCTACCGCGACTACTCGCGCAAGTCCGGGCAGTGGATCCCCAACCGCTTCGGAGGCAGGGAAAACCTCGAGGCCGTCGAGCTCCTCAAGGCGTTCAACGCGGCCGTGCACCGCGAGTGTCCGGGGACGCTCACCATCGCCGAGGAGTCCACCGCCTGGCCGCAGGTGAGCCGCCCGGTTTACGTCGGCGGCCTGGGCTTCTCGCTCAAGTGGAACATGGGGTGGATGCACGACATGCTCGGCTACATCTCGCGGGACCCCATCCACCGCCGCTACCACCACCACGCCGCCACCTTCAGCATGATCTACGCCTACCACGAGAACTTCATGCTCGTGCTCTCCCACGACGAGGTGGTGCACGGCAAGGGGGCGCTTCTGTCCAAGATGCCGGGGGACTCCTGGCAGCGCTTCGCCAACCTGCGGGCCTTCTACGCCTTCATGCTCGGGCATCCGGGAAAAAAGCTGACCTTCATGGGAAGCGAGTTCGGCCAGTGGAAGGAGTGGAGCCATGAGTCGAGCCTGGACTGGCATCTGACCGAGTTCCCCGACCACCGGCGGCTGCAGGATTATGTCCGGGCCCTCAATAACCTCTACCGAGGCGAGCCGGCCTTGTGGGAGAACGACTTCGAATCCGGGGGCTTCGAGTGGATTGACTGCAACGACTCCGACAACTCGGTGTTCACGTTCCTGCGCTGGGACCGCGCGCGAGAGCGGGGCTTGGTGTTCGGCGTCAACTTCACGCCGGTCGCGCGGGAGCGCTACCGCGTCGGGGTGCCCCGCCCGGGCTTCTACGCCGAAGCCTTGAACAGCGATTCCGAGACCTTCGGCGGCGGCAACATCGGCAATGCGGGCGGACTGGCCGCGGAGAATGTCTCCTGGCACGGCCGGCCGCAATCGCTCCTCGCCACGCTGCCCCCCTTGGGAGCGGTCGTGTTTCGGGTGCCCTGAGCCATGCGGCGGGTCTTGCTGCTGGCGGCGGCATTGCTGGCGCCCTCCGGGCGCCCCGCCGCCCAGGAGGCCGACCCGCCCGCGGGCGTGCTGTCGAGGTGCCGCAACGACGTCCAGCGCCGGCGTCCGGGCGAGGGCGACTGGACGCCGGCCCGGGACAAGATGGAGGTCCGGGCCGGAGACTCCCTGCGGACCTTAGAATTTTCCGGGGTCCGCCTTCTGTTGGCGGGCCGGGGCATACTGCAGCTCGATCCCAATTCCAAGGCCGTCATCCGTCCGCCGGCCAAGGACGCCGACCTGGAGCTGGAGGGCGGCGGGGTTTTCGCCTCGGGGGCGCGCGTCGCCGCGGCCGGGGTCTCCGTCAAGCCCAAGACCGCGAATGCCGGCTTCTCCGTGCGCCTAGGCCCGGACCGCGCCGCCCTCGTCGAGGTCGCCACGGGCGCGGCGACGGTATCGGCGCAGGGGGCGTCGGTGTCCGTGGACGCCGGCATGGCCGTCTGGGTGGGCTTCTCGCAGCCCCCCTCGCCGCCCACGGCGATCGCCAACCCCGCGGAGTTTCGCGCCCGGACGGGCGAGTTCCAGGGCGACTACCGTGAGGTGAGGCGCCGGGCGGGGCTGGCCCCGGAGCCCGCGGCCGCCGCGAGGACCCCCGGCCCTCCGGCGGTCCCGAAGGATGATCTGGATCCCGTCAACATCGGGGTCGCGGTATCGGGGTACCGCGTGCAGCTCTCCACGGATGCCGGGTTCGGCCGCGTCGTTTTCGACCGCCGCTACGATTCCGAGACGCGGCTCAAGGCTTCCGACGTGGCGCTCCCGTCCGGCCGCTACTGGATGCGCGTGGCCCTGGTGGACCTGCTCGGGGTCGCGGGGGCCTTCGGGGCCCCCCGGCCCTATGTCGTGGGCGAGGCGGGAGCCTCCGGATTCGGAGGCGCCAAGGCCGCGCTGGCCCTCAACGCCCCGGCGCTCGACGGCGAGGTCGTGTCCGCGCGGAGCTATCGGGTCTACGGCAGCCTGCGGCGGGGCGTGGGCGTCGAGGTCAACGGCGTGCCGGCAAGTCTCGACGCCCAGGGCATGTTCTCGACGACCGTGTCGTTGAATATCGGAGAGAACACGATCCGGGTGTCGGGCGTGGACGTCGACGGCCGCAGCGCCGCCGTCGCGCGCAAGATCATTTGCCGGCCGTAGGCGTCCCAGGGGGGCGGTCGGTGGCCCGCGTTGTTTAGTCGGGTTGCCCCTTGCGGCCATCGCCCGCGTTTCTCGCAAACCACCTCCATCGGTGGAGGTGAGCACCGGTGAAATACCGCCGCCGCCGCCGGAATTCCTGGAAACGTAGGGAAACGGGACTTCACCAGGCTGCCCCGGGATTCCCGCCGCGGCGATAGGACCAAATAACCCCCACAAAGGGCCCATGGGCTCAGGCGCGGGACGCGCCTTTCCCTTACACTATCCGCATGAGAAAGCCTTGGCCTTTCCTCTTGTCCGGCTATCTAGCCTTAGCCCCGGGCCTCGCCTCGGCCCAGGTCCGCCAGGTCCCGAGGCTCCGGGCCCGGATCGGCGCGGAGGGTCCCGCGGTCCGCGGACAAGTCCACGGTGCGGGCCCGTCGATCCCGGCCGGGGGAAGCCTCGTCCTGCCCGGGAGCGTCCTCGCCGGAGCGCAGATCCCGGCCGCCGAGGCCCCGTCGCCCTCTCCCGCCCCGGAGGAGACCCCGAAGCCGGAGATCGACGCCGTGGCGCGCATCACCGGCTCGGTCACCCGCCGGCACCCCGACCCGGGACCCGTCCGGCGCATGTGGTTCGTGCACGAGAAGGGGGAGGACACCGGCCGCTTCCGCCACGCCCTCGAAGCGATCCGCCGGGAGAACCCGGGCGTCGAGATCGCCTTCTACGAGAAAGACCAAGTCCTGAGCTGGAACGACGAGGACAAGAAGCAGGACGGGCTCAAGGTCGGGCGCGAGCTCTACGGGCGTATCTTGAAGGAAGAGGCCGACTTCGTCCTGGCCTCCAACCACGACATCTACGACGGCTTCCGCCGCTTGAGGGACCGAGGGTTCGCCGACACCTTCCCCTTCGGCTTCGCGGGCCGCCGCTACGTCAGCGTGGACATCCCCCGCTCGAGCCTCGACCCGGGGGTCCTGAGCGACCCCCGCCGCTACCCGCACGAGAATTACCTGATCCTGGGAGCCTCCTCGAAAGCGCCGCCCGCGACCTTGGCCGGGATGCGCGGCATCTCAGCGGGCATGGAAGAGGTCCTGGAGGCCGGCGAGAGGGCCCTCAAGGGCGCCGCCTCCGAGAGCGGCGGCGAGGGCCGGATGATGGACATCATGGGGCGGGTCGGGATGTGGATCTCGGGCCAGTCGGACTCCCGCGAGGTCCGCGCCCTCAGACTCAAGGCGCAGGCCCTGGCCGCCTACATCGAGGAAAGGGAGGTTCACGCCCTGGTCCTCGATAATCCCGAGGACGCCCGCGTGGCCGCCGAGATGAAGCGGGAGGGCTACCACGTAGGCTTGCCCGTCATCTGGCGGGGCGCCGGGCACCCCGGAGACGCCTCGGGCCTCAACCAGGCGCTGACTCCAGCCGATTGGCTTTCCCAGGCCCCCCACGTGCGCCTGGCCTCCGAACCGGTCCTCGAGAAGGCGCTGGAGGAGGCCAAGTCCCTCGTCCGCCTGCCCGACAACTTCGACGCCGAGGGAGGCGTGGGTGTCCAGGACTACGAGGCCGCGGTCACCGCGGTCCTCGATCGCGGCCCGGCCCCCGCCGCGACGCAGGGCGCGCATCCCCTCCTTTCGGCCAAGGGCCGCCACGAGATCGTCTTCCTGCTCTCCTCCGGCAACGGCCGGACCGCCAAGGGCAACTTGAACCCCTTCGGCCACTTCGGCATGGCGGTCAAGGGCGAGGACGGGCGCCACCGCGTCTGGACCGTGCAGTACAACGACGAAGGCGGCGGGAGCTTCGCGGGCGGCCTCGAGGAGACCCAGCTCACCATGGGCGAGTACCTCTACGGCCTGCACTACCTCTCGGCGGCCGAGCCGCGCGCCAGCGGCCAGGCCGCGGCCATGGGCGAGACCCCCGTCGGGCCGGTCTACGGCTTCGTCCTGAAGAACATCACCGAGGGACAGCTCGAGCGCATGCGCGAGATGGCGGCCGCCGTCAGCGCCCGGCACCTCGCGGGCTTGGATCGCTACGACTTCACCAACAAGGGCTTCCTGACCAACTGCATCAGCCTCGTGACCCAGATCCTGCGCGCCTCCTTCTTCCCGGTGGGCGAATCCGGCACCCAAGTCCCCGCCGACAAGGCCGTGGAGCTGATCCAAGGCTTCGCGCGCCGCCTCCTCGACAACCAGATCAGCCCTTGGGACATCGACTTCCTCGTCTTCGAGAGGCCCGAGCACGCCGGCTCCTCCTACCGCATCCCCAACGTCCCGCTGGGCTCGCCCCTCTTCGGCTGGACCAAGCCCTGGTCGAAGATGACCTGGCCCGAGAGGCTGGGGCGGATATTCAACCGCCGCCTCCTGGCCTTTCTCCACATCCCCCAGACCATCGAGGGCTTCGCCCGGATGGCCACGACCCGTCTCATCGTCGGGCCCAACAGCCGCGTCCTCGAGCCGCGCGAGAACGCCGAGTCCCCGATCCGCAAGCTGCAGGCCGTCTCCGACAGCCTCGCCCGGCTCGACGCCGAGAGCGTGGGCATCCTTGAGGATCGGCGCCGCCTCGAGAAGTCGATCCTGGCCAAGCTGGGCCTCAAGGACTGGAGGCGCAATCCGGGCGGGACCCTGGAGGAGCTTGCCCGCGAGAGCCTCTCCGGCGGGGCCGTGAACCTGGCCGCCCCGGAGCGCGAGTCCCTGGAGTCCGAGCTCGGCCGCCACCACGACCTGGACGTCAGGCTCGCCTTGAACAGCATGGACCAACTCCGCGAGCAGCACCGCAACCTTTTCTACCGGATCATCCTGGCCGACCCCCGCGCCCTCTACGCCGGACGCCTGGCCCCCGTGGGCGAGGCCTACGACGGAGCCGTGGCCCTGCGCAAGCTCCTGGAGAAGGAGCGCCGCCTCCCGACAGCGGCCGAGAAGGCGCGCCTGGGCGCTCTCAACGAGCGGGTCCATCTGGAGCTGCGGGATATCCGGATGCGGCTCCTGCGCGAGCTGGGCCACTCCCCGCCCATGGACGTGGAGCTGATCCTGAGCGGCCAGGTGACGCGCGATCTCCTCGAGAGCCTGCGCGACGAGGCCCTCGGGGCCGGCGGCGGCAAGAAGCGCAAGTAGCCTAGGGCCGGCTCGGGTTTGGCAAGGGAGGGTTCTGTGCCGCTGTCCATGCGGATGGAGTCCTTAGGAAGCATCACGGGACGATAGTCTAGGACCTGGACATCGCTGCTTCTGGGCCCGCAAAGTGCCTCCCCTTGGGACCTTAAACCTGATCCCATTTTCCTAGGGGTGGTACAATGAATGCCTTGTGCTGCCAAGGAGGTAGAACATGAACACGGAAATGAAGGGAAGTCGCAAGATTGGGTTAGCCGGTATGATCCTATGGGCTTCGGCGTGCAGTCCAGCCTGGGCCGTGGAATGGGACAAGCCCTCCCCCGCGAACGCTCTAGATAGCATGGTGCGGGTGCTCAAAGATACGGTGAGACGGGGACATGGTGTCGCGCCCCAGCAGCTCTCGGGGCGAGCCGTGGCTCTCGGTCATGAGGGTGCCTCCCCGCAGCGGGACAACCCCCATGGCGTCGGCGTGGTCAATAAGTCAATCCTTTGCGAGAGCAACGACTACAGATACCATACCTGCGGGACCGGACTCATCAGCATCATCAGCGTGAGTGTCAACCAAATCGGGAGAGCCGCCTGCCGAGAGGGCGTGGGGTGGGGAAAAAGCGGCACCGATGTCTGGGTGGACCATGGTTGCCGCGCCTACTTCTATGTAACCGGGCTCGGTTGGGATGATAGGGGAGGGCACCACAACCCCCAACCCCCATCCCCCCATCCCGGGCACCCGGTGGGGCTTGAGACCATCACCATCCATTGTGGATCCCGTGACTACAACCGCACATCGTGCGGCACGAACCTCATCGCCATCGTGAGCGTCAGCGTGCAGCAGTTATCCAAGGCTGCCTGCCGGGAAGGGGTTACCTGGGGACGTGAGGGCGGCGGCGTCTGGGTCTCGGACGGCTGCCGGGCGAATTTTACCATCACGGGCTTGCGCTCGCCCTGGTAAAATGCCGTTAGCAGGATCGTCTCTGCGGGGACCGCAGGCTAGGTGTCCGCGGTCCCCGCAGAACCTCTCCTCCCGCGGGCTCGCTGCGCTGGTCCTCTGGATTGCGCCCCAGTGCGCGTTGGCCCGGTCCGCTGCGACTGAGCGGGTGCGGGCATGCCTGCTGGATTCCCGGTGCGACCGACTGGTGGTGGCGGCCCACCGTCAGGGCTATGCCGGCAGCTTCGAGAATTCACTGTGGGCCTTCCGGCAGAATCTGGGGAAGGAGACTGTCGTGATGGAACTCGATGTCCGAGAGACATGGGACGCAAGCCTCATCCTGATGCATGACAAAACCGTGGACCGGACCACCACCGGGAACGGTCGGGTGGGTTGGATGAGCTTAGACCAGATTCGACGATTGCGCCTCAAGGGGCTCGATGAACCGCCCCCGACCCTGGAGGAGGTGCTGGCCCTCTCTCGCGGGCGATTCTACCTCATCATCGACATCAAGGAGGCTCCGATCGAGAAGGTCTGGGGTTTGGTGGAGAGATACGGCATGGCCCGAGAGGTTATCCTCCAGCTCGATCGCAGCTCAGAATACAACGAACTCAACAAGCTTTTGCAGGAGGGGAAGGAGATCTTATTCATGGCCCGCCTGAGGCAAGGCATGTCTGCCGGGGTCCTCATGGACTCCTTTAGCCGGATGCCCCGCTTCCTTCATATCGACGAGGAAACCCTCACGCCGGAAACCCTCCGGGAGATCCGAACACGCAACGCCAAGCCCTACCTGCATTTCCCGGCGGCAGGCTCGCACCAAGAGCTCAGACAAGCTGGGCTAGAGAGGCTTCGCCTCGGCGTACACTTCTTCGATCACGACCAACCCGAAAAGGTCTACGAAGCGCTTCCGGACTGGCGCTAAGAAGGCATTTTGATGGCGATGGGCTCGGGGCGCTTCCCGCTGGTACTGGACGCCCCCTCTGGTCGCCTCGCGACGGAGCTTCTCCGACCTGCTCAGGTCACCTTATTTGCGGGGGGCGAGGAATCCATAGATGGGAGCTGCGACCCACAAAAAGGCGTCGAAGATGACCCTTCCGGCCGCAAGCCAAAGCACCGTTGAGAAGGCCACGGCAAGGGCGAGGGTGGCCGAGAATTCCGTCCCGGTCCAGCCGCCAAACGGCAGGGGTCCCGGGATCCGGCGGCTGGCAAGGAAGGTCAGGATCAGAAGGCCGACAAGACCGAGGTAGAAATAGGCGGCCGCGTACCCTCCGGGCAGGCTGAGAAAAATGAGCCCCAGAGCCCACAAGAGTGCCCGCGCTGTGATCCGAAGGGCCTTGCGCAATTTCTCGGCGGGAGGCATGTCGATCACTCCCTGATGTTGAGGACCGCCGCCTCGTAGACGGTGATGTTCTCCGTGACGCTTCCGCGCGATCGCCTTCCTCCCGAGGCGCTTGAGCCGGATCCTGAAGGAGCTGTGCTCAAGCGATTCTCCCAGACTTACCTTGGAGCCGAGCCTCTTCGGATGCCTTGAGCCGGTCCGGGATCTTGCCGCTTGGGTCTCGCGGCTTGAGCGCCTCGAAGAGAGGCTTTAACTTTGTAGGGAATTCAAGACCACATTGACTGGACATTTGTTGGTCCATCCGAGAGCGTAACCCCAAAATCAGTTTCCGTCAAGGGGGCGATTCTCCATGTTCCCGGACTTTCAAAGGCGGGCGCGCCTGCAGCGAGGACATCC
>CAYJXJ010000058.1:0-24473 GCA_964374095.1 uncultured Elusimicrobia bacterium | reverse complement strand
CAGGCCATACGTGTGTTGGCCAAGGAGTCAGGGTTAAAGCTCAACCGTGTGCCATCGCAGCAATTTTTGACCAAGCGGCTCAACAAAAACATGGCGGATCTTAATCTCGAGTGGCATAATGAAAAAATCAAGGATTGCTGTTACACTTAAGTATGAGGCCGCAGCGAGAGGAGCCAAAAAACTTGAAACAGAAAACGCCAGCCGAGACCGCCGCAACCAGCAAGAAAAAATTCAAGCCCGTCGTCAGCGAGAACCAGCTCAAAGTCATCAAGGACAAATACCTGCGGGACGCCGCCTCGGTCGAGGACTGGCTCTCCGGGGTCGCCCTCAATATCGCGCTTGCCGAGATCCTGTTTCATCCCGACGCCGAGAAATGGGGGGTGTACGCCGGCGTGCGCTACCAGACCGCAAACAGCCCGGCGACCCCGCACGCCAAATCCTCCCGGATGATCCTTTTCCACGACGGCCAGGAGGAGCTGGCCGCGCGCGAGTCCAATTTCATGCGGCTGATCAAGAATCTCGGCGGCGTCTACCTGGAAGTGCCCGAGGCGCGCAAGCTCGTCGACTCCTGGACCGCGAAGTATTACGAGATGCTGGCCGCCTGGGACTTTTTGCCCAACTCTCCGACCTTGATGAACGCGGGGCGCGAGCTCCAGCAGCTCTCGGCCTGCTACGTCCTGCCGGTGCCGGACTCCATGGAGGGCATCACCAAGTCCTTGACCGCGCAGTCCTTGATCCAGAAGTCCGGGGGCGGCACGGGTTTCGCCTTCAGCCGCCTTCGCCCCAAGGGCGACATCGTCAAGAAGACCCGGGGCGTGGCCTCGGGCGCGATCAGCTTCATGCAGATCTTCGACAAGATGACCGACGTGGTCAAGCAGGGCGGCACGCGCCGCGGCGCCAACATGGGCATACTTCATTACACCCACCCCGAGATCCGGGAATTCATCGTGATGAAGTCGCAGTCGGCCATCATGGAGAACTTCAACGTCTCGGTCGCCATCGATGAGAAGTTCATGAAGGCGGTCTCCACGGACTCCGAGTACGAGCTGATCAACCCTCGCACCAAGGAAGTGACGGGCAAGGTCCGCGCCAAGGAAGTCTTCGATCTCATGGTCGAGTACGCCTGGAAATCCGGCGACCCCGGCTACGTGGTCATCGACCGCATCAACGCCTCGGGCTCCAACCCCACCCCGGCCCTGGGCCCCATCGAAAGCACGAACCCCTGCTTCGCGGGCCATGTGCGGCTCGCCACGGACCGCGGGCTCTTGACGTTCGAAGAGCTCTGCCTGGACCAGACCCCCATCTCGGTCGCCACGGACAACCGGGTTCCGGCCCTGAGGGCCGGCGAAGGCGGCGGGACGGCGGTCGCCGTGGCCGCGGCCGCGGGAGTCACCCTGCGCCGCGCGGTCCCGGTGTTCAAGACCCGCAAGAACTGGCCGGTCCTTCGCCTGGAGACCGCGCACGGCTACGAGGTGACGGCCACGCCGGAGCACAAGTTCTTCACTCCCGAGGGAGTCCGGGAGCTCAAAGACCTCCGGCCCGGAGACGAGATCCTCATCCAGTCCGGGGCGGGAGTCTGGAGTCAGGACCATGCCCTGCCTCCCTTCGCGCCGGAAAACAAGCTCTCGGCCCGGGTCGGGCGCGGCGAGGCGAAACTGCCCAGGACATGGTCGCGCGAGCTGGGCGAGCTGCTGGGCTGGGCCGTGGGCGACGGGTGGGTCAGCGACGAGAAGCCGGCGAGACGCAACGTGCCGAACTACACGGTCGGCCTCATGTATGGCGACGAGGAAAAGAGGCTGCTGGCTCCGAAGTTCGCGTCCTTGATCAAAGAGTGGACCGGACTCGATGGAAGCGAGATAGAAAGGAACGGCACACTGACGCAATACTACAAGTCCGCCCTCTATTACTTTTTGAATTCCCTGGGCCTCCACGAGAAGAACGGCCTCGACAAGGAGGTCCCGCGGGCCCTGTGGGGAGCGCCGCGGGAGGCGGTTTTGGGGTTCTTGTCGGGCCTGTTCACGGCCGATGGGACGGTGAACGTCTCCGCGCACAAAGCCTCTTGCTCCATCCGGCTGGCGGGCAGTTCCAAGCGGCTCCTGGCCCAGGTCCAGATGCTGCTTCTTAACGAGGGAATCGTCGCAAAGCTCTACCTGCGGCGCGAGGCCCAGTCGAAGCTGATGCCGGATTCCAAACGGCAGCCCCGGCTCTACCAGTGCGCGGCCCAATACGAGTTGGTCCTCGATGGCGGCAGCCGCGACCGCTTCCTGGAAGTCGTTGCGTTCCTAACGCCGTCCAAGCAGCGGAAAGCTCTCGCGTGGCTGAGCGTCAAGCAGCGCAAGTCGAACCAGGACAGCTTCACGGACCGAGTATGCCGCATCACGCCGGCGGGGAGGGCGGACGTGTACTGCACGACGGAGGCGGAAACGCACTCCGTCGTCGCCAATGGATTCGTGACCGCTCAGTGCGGTGAACAGCCATTGTTGCCGTGGGAACCCTGCAACCTGGGCTCGATCAACCTCGCCAACTACGTCGAGGGGGAGCTGACCCAGGGGACCTTCAACTTCAAGCGCCTGGAGAAGACCGTGCACCTCACGGTCCGCTTCCTCGACGACGTCATCGACATCAACAACTACCCCTTGCCCGAGATCGAGAAGCTGGCCAAGGGCAACCGCCGCATCGGCTTGGGGGTCATGGGCTTCGGGGAGGCCCTGGTCAAGCTGGGCATTCCTTATGATACCCCGAGCTCACTCGAGCTCGCGGGAAAGCTCATGCGCTTCATCAACGACGCGGCCCTGGCGGCCTCCGAGTCCCTGGGCAAGGAGCGCGGTGTCTTCCCGAATTGGAAGAACTCGGTCTACGACCCGGCGGGAGTCTACTACCGGGGCGAGACCCGCACCCCCCGCCACTGCGCGCGCACGACCATCGCCCCGACCGGCACCATCGCCATCGCCGCGGGGCTCCAAGGCAGCGGCATCGAGCCTTTCTTCGCCGTCGCCTACACGCGCTACAACGCCAAGGCCCTCGACGCGGTCAAGAAAGGCGAGGCCCCCAAGGCCCAGGACGTCTTCTTCGAGGTCAACCCCCTGTTCCGGGAGCTCGCCCAGAAGAACGGCTTCTTCGGCCTCTCCGAGGCCTCCTTGTGGAGCCGCATCAACGACAACCACAAGTCGGTCCATGGCATCAGCGAAATCCCGGAGTCGATCCAGAGGCTCTTCGTCACCTCTCATGACGTGGCCGTGGATCATCACGTCCAGATCCAGGCCGCGTTCCAGCGCCACACCGACAACGGGGTCTCCAAGACCATCAACCTGCCCAACACCGCGACCATCGAGGACGTCCGTCGGGCCTACACCCTGGCCTACGAGCTGGGCTGCAAGGGGATCACGATCTACCGCGACGGCTCCAAGGCCCAGCAGGTCTTGAACCTCGCGCCGACGCCGACCAAGTCCAAGCGCCGGGATCCGAGCGCCGCGTTCGGCGTCTCCTCAGAATACTATCAGGTTAAAACCGGCTACGGCCCGCTCCACATCCACATCAATTACGATGAGAGAGGGCCGTTCCAAGTCTTCACCAACATTCCGCCCTTGGGCACCGAGATCTCAGGCCTGACGTCATTGGTGGGAATCATGCTGTCCAAGTACCTCGCCGAAGGCGGAGACCCCATCAAGATCCTCAAGCACTTGAACTCCGTCAAGGGCGACCGGCCCGTCGGCCTAGGCGACGCCAAGGTCAACTCCATCGCCCATGCGATCGCGATCGCCCTGCGCCAGCACCTCAAGAAAACCGGCTGGATCACCGACTCGGAGACCGACCCGGACAAGGCCAAGCTCGAGATCGTGGCCCTGCCCAAGGCGGAGTACTGCCCCAAGTGCTACTCCTCCAACGTGGCCTACGAATCGGGCTGCTCGGGCCCGACTTGCCACGACTGCGGGTTCTCGGAGTGCTCCTAGGCTAGACACGCGGAGCAAGAACACCCCCCGGACGCGCGTCCGGGGGGTGTTTTCTTTCCGGCCGGACGATTCAGATTGCGCTTGACACTTGACGCCCCCGGATTCGCGGGCTATCATTCAAGCGGGCGCCTGGAGGCCCGAACCCTTGAAGCTCAGAGACAACCTCACCCTCGTCATGGTCGCGGTCCTGGGGCTGAGCCTCGAGACCGGGCTCCTCACGATATTCTGGACCGTCCGCGAATCCGATCTCGCCCCGGCCTCCGACACGCTCCAGTTCCTCCTCCAGGGACAAGCGTTCGTGCTGGCGGCGTGCGCCCTGGCCTATTACTCATCGCGCCTCCTGCTGCGTCCGATGGAGAGCATACTCGACGGCATCGCGAACTTCGCGCGGGGCCGCTTCGACCACCGGATCCAGAAGTCGAAGATCCATGAGCTCGACATGGTGGTCGAGCAGCTCAACCGCATGGCGGGCAAGCTCCAGGAACTCGACACCATGAAGACCGAATTCGTGGCCAACGTAAGCCACGAACTCCGCTCGCCCATGGCCGCCATGGAAGAGTACATCGAAATACTTCTGGAAGGGTCGCGGCGGGCGGGCCGCAACCGCGACAACCTGCTGCGCATCCAGGACAACCTCGCCCGCCTGCGCGCCCTCGTCGAAAACCTACTGGAAATGTCGCGCATCGAGGCCGGCAAGCTTCCCCTCAGCCCCGAGGGCTTCGACCTCGGGGCGGAAATCCAGGACATCTGCGCCCTGCTGGCCCCCCGCCTGGAATCCCGGGGACTCGCCCTGGAGACCGACCTCTCGCCCTCCGCCGGCAAGGTCCACGCCGACCGCGGCAAGGTCAAGCAGATCCTGATCAACCTGGTCGACAACGCGGTCAAGTACAACCGGAAGGGCGGCTCGGTGACCGTCCGCGCGGCCGCCCGGAACGGCGCCCTGCGCGTCACCGTGGAGGACACCGGGCCCGGAATACGTCCGGAGCATATGTCGGGGCTATTCGAGCGGTTCCGCCGCCTTCCTCCCGCATCCCCCGAAACCGCCAAAGCGGGCGGGGTGGGCCTGGGACTGGCCATCAGCCGCGGCCTGGCCCGGGCCATGGGGGGAGACATCACGGCCGAAAGCAAGGTCGGCCGCGGCAGCGCCTTCACATTGAGCCTGCCTCTAACGAGAAACGACTCATGACCAACGGAAATGGTTCGATTCCTAAGGATATGGGAAGAGAACCATGACCAACGGAAATGGTTCGATTCCTAAGGATACGGAAGGAGAACCATGAAACGGCAACGGATACTGCTGATAGACGACGAGGAAGATTTCCACGACATACTCCGCCAAATACTCGAGCCCGCCGGCTACGAGCTGACCGGCGCGACCGACGGGGACTCCGGCATCCGGCTCATGCGCCGCCGCCGCCCGGACCTCCTGATCCTCGACGTCAACATGCCCTTGAAGGACGGCAACGCCGTATGCCGGGAGGTGCGCGCCGACCCCCAATTCGCCGACCTTCCCATCCTGATGCTGACCATACGCCGCCTGGACGCCGAGATCGTCACGGGGCTTGAATCCGGGGCCGACGACTACTTGGTCAAGCCCTTCAAGCCCCGCGAGCTCCAGAGCCGGGTGCGCAACCTCCTGCGCCGCTCCTAGCGCCATGGCCCGGAAGAGATTTCTCATCGTCACCGCCAGCCCCGAGCGCGCGGCCGCGGTGGCGGCGGTGGCGGCGCGGGCGGAGGCCGACGCGGAGCGCCGCGCGCTCGAGAGCGAGGTCCTTGCCGAGCTCGGCCGGCGCGCCCACGCCGCGGTCTTGATCGACGCCGACAGCCTGGAGGCTCCGGCGCTCCCCCTGTGCCGGCGCCTGCGCGCCCTCCTGCCCCCCAACACCTGCGCCCTCATCCTTTTCGGCAGCCCCCGGGGCTCGGCCAAAGTCGTGGAGGGGCTGGACGCGGGCGCCGACGACTTTTGGCCCTACCCGCTCAACGAACCGGTGTGCCTGGCCTACCTGGGCGCCATCCTGCGCCGGGTCAGCCCCCTGGGGACCGCCGCGGAAACCCTCAAGGACGGCGACCTCAGCATCGACCCGGTCCGCCGCCTGGTCCGAGTCCGGGGCAAACCTCTCGACATGCGGGCCAAGGAATTCGACCTCCTCTATCTCCTTCTCAAGCAGCGCGGGAAGGTCCTCACCCGGGAGCATCTGATGGAAGGGGCCTGGGGGCGGGGATACTTCGGCAACACGCGGACCATCGACTTCCACGTCAGCCGACTGCGCCGCAAACTGGGCAAACGCGGCGCGCGGATCAAGACCGTGGCCAAGACGGGCTACCTCTTCACCGGAAAGTGATTTCTTACAGGCCGCTTACAATTCGGGCTTGAACCCGCGCCCCCCCGCGGCCTATACTTAGGCGATGGCGGGCAACCGGCGCGGCATGACCTTGGCCGAGGTAGTCGTGGCCAGCGCCATCCTGAGCATCGTGGTGCTGGGCGCGGTGGGGAGCTTCCGCTTCATCACCGTAGCCATCCGGCAGTCGAGGACCAGGACCATCGCCAACAACATCGTCGCCGAGAAGATGGAGGTCTTGAAGAACAAGTCCTATTTCCAGCTTCTGGTCACGAGCGTGACGACCAACAACACCGAGTACGGCGTGGTCTACGACGCCGGCGCCTACCCCGCCGAAGCCATCAACCTCTGGGGCTACCCGGCCTTCACGCGCGGGGTGCACGTGGCCTACGCGGAGTTTTCCGGAGGCGCCATCTCCACGGTGTCCTACACCTCCAACGACACGGGCTTGAAGCAGATCGTCACCTACCTGCTCTGGACCGAGAACGATGTCAAAAAGAAGATCGAGATCCGAAACCTATTGGCCAACCCCCAGGCGGCCTCCCTGAACTCCTTCATCCAGGGGACGATCACCGACGCCACCTCCGCCGCGGCCCTCGCCAGCGTCAAGGTGGCGGTGGTGGGAAACGCCAACTGGAACGGCACGACCGACGCGACCGGATTCTATTCATTCTCGGTGTCCAAGGGCACCTACACGGTCACCGCCTCCTCGGCCGGCTACTACTCCCAAACCAAGACCGGCATCGTGGCCCACCGGGCCACCGGCGGCACCGCCAACTTCACTTTGCTCAAGATCGCCTCCGGCACCATCGCGGGCGAGGTCTGGATCTCCTCCAACATCTTGATCTCCGGGATCATCGCCAGTTCCGGCACGATCTGGACCTGCGAAGCGGGCGCGGCGTGCCAGCAGGAGGCCATCGAGCTCTTCAACCCGACCACCTACACCTGGTCCATTACCTCCACGAACACGGTGCTGGAGTACAAATACCAGACCGGCGCCGGGACCTTCGTGACCATGGACTTGATCATCAGGACTTCGAGCATCGCCCCTTGGGGCTACTACCTGATCGCGAGCACGAGCCCCATCATGATCGGGGGGGTCTCCATCGGCGCGGACGCGGTCTATGACCCCGCCGACCCCGACCTGGCGGGCGTCAACGACCGCGACCTCATCGGCGGGCCCTACGAAGGCGGCATCGGCATCCGCTTTCCCGGCGGCCGCTACTACGACCGCCTGGGCTGGGGCGACGGGACCGCCTCGGACGACCCTCCCACGCAGCTGACCGAGGGCACGGCCTACGAACCCGCCCCCGGCTACGGCGGCCTCGACGACGGCGAGGCCTTCTACCGCTACACGAGCACGGCCGCCCTCGCCGGCACCACGCTGGGGCCCGCCTACGACACGGACAGAAATAACGTCAACTTCGGATGGACCGTCCTGGTCCCGGCCGGCTACCCCCGCAACAGCAATTCGGCCGTCACGCGGCCCGTCGTCGGGACGCCCGCCCACGGCGCGGTGATCACCGCCTCCGACGGCCTCTCGGTCGCGACCCAGACCGTGGCCGCCAACGTCGGGACGAACGCCGAGGTCGCCCGGTTCAGCATGGTCGGGATCGCGACCGGCACGTGGACCGTCACCGTCACCTCCGGGGCCTACAAGCTGGATATCTCGACGGTGGTCATCACCCAGAACAACCGGACCAACATCCCCAACGCGACGACGGTCTCGACCTGGCCGGGGACGAACTACCACGAAGCCATCCTGACCTCGACGGCCTCGGGGGGCTTCATCCAGGGCTACGTCTACGGGGCCGGCGACGCGGCCAGCACCCCCCTCTCGAGCATCCTCATGGAGGTCAACGGCGCCACCACCCGTTCCGGCTCCAACGGCTACTACCTCCTCAACACCACGACCGGCTCCTTCACGGTCAGCGCCAACTTCAACACCGACAACGGCAACTACGGCACCGACAGCAAGAACGGGACCCTGACCAGCCAAGGCCAGATCGTGACCCTGGGCAACTTCAACTTGCCCCAATCGGGCACGATCAAGGGCTACGTGACCAGCGGCACCGGAGCGTTCCCCAACATCATCGTCCGCGCCACGGCCGGCTCGACCGTCAAGGAGTCCCCCTCCGACAACACCGGCTACTTCTACATCACGGCCTCGACCGACTCGACCTCCTACACGATCACCGCGGTCTTGGACCCCGCCCAGACCTTCACCACCCTGCCCGCCGATCCCCTGACCGTGACTCTCACCGTCCCGGGGTCCACGGTCTTCGCCGGGACGATCACGGTGACCGGCGGGCTGGGCACGATCACCGGAAAGGTAACGGAAGGCGGCAGCGACATCACCACCGGAGTCCTCATCATCGCCTCGCGCGGCACCATCGCCGACCCCCCGGCCTTGATCGCCGGTTCCTCCGCCCCGGCCCTCTCCAACCCCTTCTACGCGGCATCGAGCGCCCCGGACGGGACCTACTCGCTCGAGGTCCGCGCCACCTCCTACAACATGAGCGCCTACTACCCGAGCGTCAACCCCGACACCGGGGCGGTCACCTACCCCCGGCGCACCCGCATCGGGGTCACCGTGACCGCGGGCGCGACCCTCTCGGGGCAGGATTTCACATGGTAAAACCCGCTCCCCGCCGCCGGCCGGGCTACACCCTCCCCGAGGCCCTGATGGTCGTGGCCATCATGGGCATACTCGCGAGCACCGCGGCGCCGCTCATGGTCCGCATCACCAACTTCTGGCGCCAGACCGCGGCGCGCTCCGACATCGAGCGCGACGTGCGCTCCGCGCTTGAGACCATCAACCGCTTCCTGCGCCAGGCCAAGAAAAAGACCGTGGTCATCGACCAGGTCGCGGGACAGCCGCCCTTCTCGCGCATCACCTTCATCCCGGAGAAAGGCGGCGCCGTGCGCTTCTACCAGGACGGCAACAAGCTCTGGATGGTCCTCTCCAGCGCCACCACCACGACCTCGATGCTTTCGGACCGCCTGGGCTACATCGCCTTCACCTACCCCAAGACCGACGACGTCAGCATCATCTCGGTGGCCATGACCATGCAGGCGCCGACCTACCTCGGCGGCAAGAAGGCCCTCCAGCTCTCGATTCAGAAAGTGAGGGTCATGAACTGATGCGAAATAATAAAGGACAGGTTTTGGCCGGCGTCATCGTGGTGATGCTCATACTCGCGATCATCATCCCGGCCATGGTCATGTTCGTCCAGAACGAGGCGAAATGGAGCATGAAGCAGACCCAGAACATGACCGCCTTCCAGATCGCCGAGGCCGCGGTGGACCGCGGCGTGCGCAAGATCTCGGAGAGCACCACCACCTGGGAAAACGCCATGCAGGGGACATTCCCCGCCGACTACGAGTTCAATAGATCCTTCACCGACCTCACGGGCGGCTGTTACGCGATCTCGATCACCAGCGGCCCGGACTCCGACCAGGTGACCATCATCACGGTTTCGACCCAGTCCAAGAAGTTTGAACGCCGCTCCGTGCAGGCCATATTCCAGAACGCGCCCATGGGAGACATCGCGGTCTCCGGGCGCTCCGGCATCTCGATCTCCGGCTCGCAGACCCAGATCGAATGGGGGGCGATCGTGACCCCGAAGAACGTCACCATGAACGGCCGCCAATCGCCCCAGGTCTGGACCTCGGGCTCGGTGGATTTGGACTCCAACGGCTCGACTCCCCCCAACTGCGACTCGCCCAACTGCGTGGGCTGGCACTCCTACGAGCCCAACATCCCGCCCGACCCCGAGCTCGACACCCAGGCCTTCTACGACGCGGCCGTGGCCTCGGGCACGCTCTTCAACGGCAACCAGTGCTGGGGGACGGGGGCCGCGGAATGCGGCGTGTCCTGCGCCGTGCAGTGCGGCAACGACACCTCCTGCGCCACGGGCAAGACCTATTACGTCAACGGCGACCTCTGCATCAAGCAGAACATGTACGTCCAGGGGACGCTCTTCGTGGCGGGGAATATGAACCTGCCCAACGGCATTGCCGGGGCCAAGAACAATCTGGAGGTGAACCTCCCGCGCAAGGCCTGGCAGCAGTACGGCCTGGCCTATTCCTCCTACACGGCCTTCACGATCGGGTGCGGCGGGGCGACCAACAACGACCCCGTCGACTCGACCGCGCCGGCGGCGTTTCCGGGGCTCGCCTCGGGCTACAAGTCGCCCGCCACGGCGCGCAAGTGCATCGACTCGGTGGCCGTCAACGGCTTTCTCTACGTGAGCGGCAACCTCAGCCAGAGCGGCGGCGCGGGCCAGACCTCGATCGTGGGGGCGGCCTACGTCGGCGGAACCGTCACCGTCACCGCCAACACCTTCACAGTCTGGTACGCCGAGTACGCGGGAGACTACATCAAGTCCACCAACGTGATCTTATCGCGCATCTCCTGGAAAGACCTCCCGGATAGACTCTATCCGGGCGGCCTGGCCTGCAACAACTGAACGGTATATCCTTCCGTATCCCGCGGCCGCGCGCTTCCAGCCGAATCCCCGCGCCCGCGCGCCGGCCGCTCTCCCCAGGCGCGCGCGCAACGCCGGGTTCCCAAGCACGGCCGCCATCGCCCGCTCGAGGCCTTCCACATCGCCGGCATCAAAGAGCAGTCCGTTGATCCCGTCTGAAATGACCTCGGGAATCCCTCCCACGCGGGCGGCGATCACCGCCTTTCCCGCGGCCATGGCTTCAAGCAGCGCCATGGGCATGTTCTCCCGCCGCGAGGGCAGGACAAAAAAAAGGCAGCGCGACAGCAGGCTGCGGACCCGGGGAGCGGGGACAACCCCCAAAAGACGGACCCGCCCGCCGAGGCCGAGGCGATTCAAGAATCCCTTGAGCCTCCCTCCGGTCTGGTCGGGTCCGCAGGCCGCCAACTCGACGTCGTGGCCCTGCCCCAAGAGCCCCCCGAAAGCCATACCGAGAATATCGATCCCCTTGTAGGCCGCCAGGCGGGAGACGCAGAGGATCATGGGACGTCCCGGGGAGGGCTTCACCTTTCCAGACCGCGACGGCACATCGACCCCGTTGAAAACGACGCCGGACTTGCCCGCGATCTCCGGGAATCTCCGTGCCAGTTCGCCGAGTCCGTGCGCGGAGACGGCCGTGATGAAATCGGCCCGCCGGGCGAGCGCGCGAAAGACCCGGGGATGGTCCATGAAAGCGGCGTCGGCGCCTTGGTGGGTCAGGACGAGCCGAGTTCCGGAAGGCAAGACCAGGTCTTTGAGATAGTCCAGCCCGCGGCTGAAGAACTGGACATGGCAGATGTCGGCGCGGCCGCGGCGCAGGAGGCCCTCCAAAACGCGCCGGCCGGCGCCGGCCCTCAGGCGGCCGGCGGGCGGGAAGGTCCGGAGCGCGTGGCCTCTCGCCGCCAGCGCCTTCCCCAATTCGATCCGGACGCGGCGGTGGGCGGGGTCCGAGCGCGACGGCAGGACCAGGACGACGCGCACCTCAGGAATCCAGAAACGCCCTCAAGGCCGCGGCGTTGGCGGCGGGATCGCGGCCCATGCGCAGCGTCGCGCAACGGGCCCTTGCAGCCGCGGCCAGCGCGGCCCGGGCGCGGGATAGAGCCACTCCCGCAAGACGCGCCCCGCCCGTGATCCAGGGCGGACGCGGCAACATCAGTTCGAGGACCTGCGGCGTGCCCACGCCCAGCACCATGGGGGCGAGGAGGCCCCAGGCCGCGCGGGCGCGGGCGCAGGGACGGAGGCTCGGCTCCCGGCCCCCCGCCGGGCAGGGCCGGCCCACCACGATCCACTTCAGCGGGGCGGCGTCGGCGAGCTTGGCGCGGAGGTAGTCGAGTTCCACGACGCGCTTGGGCCCGAAGCGCCGCCGCTCGAAGGTACGCAGGTTTCGCTCGGGAATCCCCCGCCAATCCTCCCCGCGCAGGCCCAATGGCAGGGGAAACGCCTTCAGTTCTCGTCCTCCCCCGGCGACCAGCGGAATATCGTCGGCCAGAAGGCGAAAGCCTGCGCTATCGAGGAGCTCCAGGCCGAGCCGGGATTTGCCCCCGCCCGAGACAAGCAACAGCAGGCCGCCCCGCCCTTGATAGCTGAATCCCAGGGCATGCGCGCGGTGAAGACCCGCGCGATCCAGGCGTTCCCCCACCCGTGAGAGGACCGCGAGGTAGGCCAGCTCGTGGAGAAGCGCGCCCTCCGGGCAGAAGAGAACCCCCTGCTCCCGCGCGAAGTCGTATTCGAGCAGCGCCCTGCCCTCATAATCCACGCGGCGCAAGCGTCTGCCGTCTTGGATCCGGGCCGACCGCCAGCGCCAGTGAGTCCACCGCGGCAGGCGTTCGCCGGGGGGCTCGGCCCGCAACTCCAGCCGGATATGGGGAGGCTTGCCGCCTTCCGGAACTTTGAAGTAGGCGAAATCCCCCGCCAGCTCGGAGTGCACCCGGTCCTGATCCGATCGGATCTCCACGCGCACCCCATGGAAATCGAGAGCCAAGACGCCGCCTGTCACGGACCCGCCAGACCCCGGACGAATCCCCCGGCATAGCTGAGGTGAGTCACGGGATGAAGAACCCATAGCCACAGGACGGCCCCGAGCGTCTCTTTTCTTTCCACCGTCAGCCACAGGGCGTTGCCCAACGCCGCCGCGCCGTAGACCGCCAGCGCCCCCAGCGCGGCCGGGTGAAACGGCGCGGCGAGGACGCCGAGCGCCAGGGCGCCCGGCAGCAGATAAATCGGACGCAGGGACGATGGCATTCTCCGCGACATCCCCGCCCGGCCCCAGCCGGAGAGATAGCATTGGCGCGCGAAGGAAAGTAGGGTCGAACGCCGGTCATGATAGACATAGACTGTCGGGGAATGCAGGGCCGCGTGTCCGCGCCGCGCCAGCTTCTCCAAGAGCAGGTTTTCCTCGTTGCGCGGGAGGCTCTCGTCGAAACGCAAGCCCGCCGCGGCGAGCGCCCCGCGCCTGACGCAGAGGTTGCACAGGATGAGGCCGCGCTCGTCGCACCAGGAGTCCCGGGCATAGCCTCGAAAGCGCCTCCCGGTGCCGCCCGCGCCCAACCACGAACCGAGGAGGTGCCCGACGCAGCGCTCGAAGAGCGGCCTGCCGGGCGGCGTGAGGTTGGGCCCGCCGATCACGGAGGCCGCGGGATGGCGGGCGATCTTTTCGGCCAGCACGCGGAAATAATGAGCCGGGACCGCGACGTCATCGTCAAGGAAGCACAGCCACTCACCGCGCGCCGCCGCCAGCGCGCGGTTGCGGGCCGCCCCGGGGGAGACCCGCGCTCCCGGGAGTATCTTCAATCCGGGCAGCCTGCCCGCGAAGCGCCGGGCCGCGGACCCGCAGGCGTCGCCCCCGTCGTTGAGGACGACCAGCACCTCCCCGGGTCCGGGACCCAGACACCGGCATAGGCTTTCCAGGCAGCGCGACAACCGCTCGGGCCGGGAGGCCGGGATGATGACCGTAACGGAGGCGGTCCGCGCCGCCGCGCGGGCGGCGGATACCGGGTCGAGGAGCGCGGATCCCACAGCCTGCATTATGGAACACGCCGGCGGGGGGCTTCAAGGCCCCGCCTCTCCAGAAGCGCCAGGTTCCGGCGCGCCGCCTCATACCCCGGGTCGCGCTCAAGGGCGGCGCGATAAAGCTCCGCCGCGCGGCCGCGCTCCCGCAGACGCTCCAACAACAGGGCGTAGGAATAGAACGGCACCGGGTCCCGGCCGGCGAGGGACAGCGCCTTCTCGTAGCACCGGCGCGCCTCCTTGTTTTCGCCCCGGTCCCGATGCAGGGCCGCCAGATTGACCCAGGCCTGCAGGTATCCCGGCTCGAGCTCGAGCGCGGCCCGGTACTGCGCCGCGGCCCCCGCCGCGTCGCCGACGCGGCCCAAAAATAGGGCATAGGCGAAACGAAACGCCGGGTTTTTCCCATCGCGCTCCAGGGCGTTGGTGAAGCAGGGCCGGGCGTCGCCGGGCCGGCCCAGCTCGGAGAGGGTCAGCCCCCGCATGAGCCATGCCTCCGCATAGAGCGGGTGCCGGCGCAAGGCCTCGTCCAGCTCGAAGGCGGCTTCGCCCAAGCGGCCTTGCCGGCGCCGAACGCCGGCGCGGATGAAGCGCGCCCGCGGGCTCAGCGCCTCCGGAGCTATGGCCCCGAAGAATAGGGCCTCCTCGTCTTTCCAGTCGGAGTTGCGGGCGTGCGAGCGGACGGCGTAGCCGGCGAGCAGAAACGCGGCGAGTCCGCCCATCCCAAGACGGCTCTTGGCGTCCCGCCGGAGCAGGTCCAAGGCGCCGGCCAGCGCCAAGGCGAATCCCGGGGTGACGAGGTACAAGTAGCGCTCGGCGACCGGATTGAACAGCGGGAGGATGCCCGCGACCGGGATCAAAGCGATGAAAAACCAGGCCAGGCCGAAGCCCGCCAGGGGGCGACGCCCGCGCAGCAAGACGGCGGCCAGGATCAAGAGGCCCAACAGGGCCAGGCTCCCCGCCGCCCGGGGCGCGCGCCAACCTGACGCGAGGTCCGGAAAGCGGTCGGCGATGAACTCATCCGGGTATACGAGGAGCCGGACATACCCCGCGAACGTCTTCGACGTAGTCCACAGCCAGACGCCGCGATCCTCGTAGAGGATGGTCCAAGGCGGGGGGGAGGAGGGGAACACCCGGCTTCTCCGGGTTCCGGGGAGGGGCGCGGAGGCCGGGGCCGCGGGCATGGCCGCGGCCGCGCGGTCGACCGCCGCCCACAACGCTGAATTCTCCGCTAGGCCGGCGTAGCGAAACCTCGGCGCCCAATACCCGGCATAGGCCGCGGCCACGGCGGCGTAAAGGGCCAGCGCCCAGGCCAGCCGCGGTTTGCGATCCTGCGGCCGGGGGAAGTAGAGCTCGACCAAGAGCGCCAGGAGGGGCAGGCTTGCGGCCATCTCCTTGGACAGCAGTCCCAGGGCGTAGAGCCCCGCGGAAACCGCGGCCAGGGCGATGGACTTGCGGTGACGAGACTCCCGCGACTTCAGGAACGCCCAAAGTCCGGGGAACACGAAAAACGCGGCCAAGAGATCGGCGCGGAAACTGACGCCGTTGATCGCCTCGGTCTGGACCGGGTGCAGGCCGAATATCAGGGCGGCGATCAGCGGAACGAAGACGCCGGGATTCAAGGCCGCGGCCAGGATGTAGACCCACAGGCTGTTGGCCGCGTGCAACAGGATATTCGTGAGATGGTAGCCCCCGGGGTTTTCCCCCCAAAGGGCCCGGTCGATGAGCAGGGAGGCCAGCAGAACCGGCCGGTTGCCGGCCAAGACGGCATGGGCCTGGGTGTAGAAGCGCGGGTCGAGGAGCCGGCGGAGATTGGCCGGGTCCTGGACGAAGGGGTTCTGCTCGATGAGGACATGATCGTCCAGGACGAAGCCGTTTTTCAGGGTGTTGGAGTAGGTCAGGACGACCGCGGCGAGGATCAGCGCGATGGGCCAAAAGCGGCGAACCGCCGCGCCTCCCGTCGCGGGTAAAGGCGCAGGAATGGACCCTTCAGCGCCGACCATAAAGCTCGACGTAGGTCTTGGCCGCGCGGCTCCATTCGAAATCCCGGCTCGACTCCCGCGCGCGGCGGCCGAGACTCCCGCGCAGGTCCGGGTCGCCGGCGAGCTCCTCCATCGCCCGCGACAGGGACGCGACGTCTCCGGCGGCGACGAGAAGCCCGTTGTCGCGATGGCGAAGCACGTCGGGCACGCCCCCCACCCGCGAGGCGACCACGGCCTTGCCCGCTGCCATCGCCTCCATGAGCGCCAACGGCATGTTCTCGCGCCGGGAGGGCAAGACGAAGAGCAGGCAGGATTCCAGCAAGGACCTGACCCGCGGAGGGTCCAACTCCCCCGCGAACACCACCCGCCCCTCCAGGCCCAAGGCCCGGGCGAATCTCCCCAGTCCGCCCCGCATCTGGTCGCGGCCGGCGAGGACGAGCTTGAGCCCGCGCGCCCGCTCCTTGAGGCCGGCGAAAGCCATCAAAAGAACGTCGAGGCCCTTGTACGGCGCCAAACGGGAGGTCGCCAGTATGAAGGGAGCGCCTTTCACGGGGGCGCCGGGGGGCGCGGGGTCACGGCGCTCGATCCCGTTGCCGACGATCGAGGATCGGCCTCCGATCTCGGGAAAACATTTCCGGGCCCGATCGAGGCTCTCCCGCGAGACCGCCGTCACATGGAAGGCCCGCCGCAGGAGTCCTCCCAACCCGCGCTTGCCCCCGGCGGCGGCCAGGTAGTCCGGGAGAACAAGGTGGAGGGTGGCCAACAGAGGCCAACGCCCGGCGGCGGCGGCCCAAGCCAAGGCCCGGTGGCGGCGGCCGAAGACATGGCAATGCCAGACATCCGGACGCTCCCGGCGCCACAGGCCCGTCAACTGCAGGGCGGCCACGGCGTCGGCCAGCGGCGGACAAACCTCGAAGATCGGGTGTCCAACCCGAGCCACCCGCATGCCCGCAACCCATTCCCTCCGCGCGGAGCGCCGGCGCCGCCGGGGCCCGACGATGAGCACGTCATGGCCCAGGGCCTCAAGCTCACGGCCCAGGCCCAGCGCCACGGCCCGGTCGGTCGGGTCGTCCAGGTCGAACCACGCCAGGGCGACCTTCACGCCGCCGGGCTCAGTCGCCCTCGACGATGGAGAGGACGCCGTGCTTGGTCAGCTCCGGCTTGCGGTACTTCTTCTTGGCGCCGCGCTTGGGCTTGGAGTCATCGCGCGGACGCTCTACCTTCTTGTTTTTCATTTCAACTCCTGAAATCTCTCACGCTCGAAATCACCCTTTGGGCCTCGCTCTCGGCAAGCCCGGGATAGAACGGGAGATACACCAGCTCGCCGGCCAGGCGCTCGGCCTCGGGCAGGGGCCGGCGGAACGGCTTGTAAAGGGTATAAAGATTGTTCGGCGTGAGCCAATCGTCGGTGCGTATGCCGCGGCGCCGGAGGTGGCGGCGGAACCGATCCTTGCCCCCGCCGCGGACGCGCACCGCGAAGCTCGAAAGCGACCCCCGCGCCTGGTCCAGCTCGGCCGGCGGTTGGAGGTCGCGCCGATCGGCGAGTCCCGCGCGGTAGAGAGCGTTGAGGGCTTGGAGCCTGGCGAGGATGGCGGGCCACCGCTCGAACTGCGAGAGTCCCAGGACCGCGGCCAGATCGTTCATCCGGTACGGATAGCCCAGCTCCGAGATCCCCCCCGCGTGCCGCCGCTCGCCCGGTGATCGCGCCTCTTCCTGCCCCAGGTTGCGCAGGCGCCGGAGGCGCCGGGCCTGAGCGCCGTTGCGGCAAACCACGGCGCCGCCATCCAGGGTCGTGAAATTCTTCCGGCCGAAGGAAAAACAGCCCACGTCGCCGATCGAACCCAGCGCCCGGCCCCGGTGCGAGCCGTCGCCCGGCAGGCAGGCCCCCGCGTCCTCGACCAGCGGCAGGCCTCGCGCCCGGCATAGGGCCCCCAGGGCGTCCATGTCGCAGGGCAGGCCGTTGAAGTGCACGGCCAGGACGGCGCGCGTGCGGCGGGTCACGAGCGCCGCGGCCTTGGCGGGGTCGATCGTTCCCGTCCGCGGGTCCACGTCGCAAAAAACCGGCTTCGCGCGATTATAGAGGATGGCGTGGTTGACCGCCGGGGATGTCAGCGGGGTGGTGATGACCTCCCCGCCCTCCGCCTCGACCACCGTGAGAGCCAGGTGCAGGGCCGCGGTGCCGGAGGTGACGGCCACGGCGTGGGGGACCCCGATCGCGCGCGCCAAGCGGCTCTCGAAGAGCCGCACGTAAACGCCGGAGCCCGTCCAGCCGCTGGCGAAAGCCTCCGCCACGGCCCGGCCGGCCGGAGCGTTTAGGTCGGGCTTGTAAGCGGCGACAGCCGGGCTTGTTTTTGACGTTTCCATCTGTCCTTGGCCTCTAAATAAAGTTCCTCGATGGTCTGCGCGCTGAGGCTTTCATTTCGCATGGACGGCCGGCTGCTGGTCAGGCGGCGCGGCTCCGGGGCCGTGATCCAGCCGCGCTCCTTGGCCAGGCGCTCCAGGGCGGTCCCCGGAAAGGGCGTGGCCATGGAGAATGAGGCGGCCGCGGTCCCCAGCTCCAGGGCGAAATCGATCATCTCCCGAGTCGACTCTTGGGTCTCCCCGGGCAGGCCGATGATGTAGAGGGCGTAGGTGAGCATCCCGTGTCGCTTTAAGGCCGCCACCTTCTCCCGGATTATTCCGCGTCCGAACTCCGGGCGGCCCATCCGCCGCAGGGACTCGGGGTTGAGCGACTCCACGCCGAAGTTGACCCGGATGCAGCCGGCCCGGGCCAGCCACTCGATGAGCCCTTCATCCAGGGTGTCCAACCGCGTCTCACAGCCCCACATGAGCGGCGTCCCGGCCGCGATCAGCGCCTCACAGAGCTCGACGGTCCGCTCGCGTCTTAGCGTGAACTCCGGATCGCGCAGGAGCACGAAGCGCAGGCCGTAGCGCTCCCGCAGGGCCGAAAACTCACGAACCACCACGGGCGTCGAGCGAACCCGCCAGCGCGTGCCCTGGGTGACGGGGTAGGAGCAGTAGCCGCAGGAGAAGGGACAGCCCCAACTGGTCTGCGTGGTGACGTAGGAATAGCGCTTGAAGTCGACGAGGTCCCAGCGGGGAATCGGGAGTGAATCCAAGTCTTGAGGGGAAGCCGGCCCCTCGGCCCGGCCGCCCCGGGCCAGGCTGAGAAATGGAAAGGGCGAATCCCCGCCGATGACGGCGTCGACCGCGCCGCAGGCGCGGGCGGTCTCGGGCTCGACGGCGAGCTGGGGGCCATAGACGGCGATTTTGGCCCCGCAGCGCTCGCGCAGGGCGCCGGCGAGCGCCAGGTCATGCGGCAGGGACGCCCCCGCGGCGCGGATGACGACCCACGCCGGGTCGCGGGCCGCGACCCGATCGGCGCAAGCCGAGGGTCCGATATCCTCAAGAACCGCGTCGACGACCGATGCCTCGAATCCGTTTTCCAGGAGAAGGCTGGCCGCGTGAAAGACATCGAGGGTGGGCACCCGGAGCCGGCTCTGCGGGCAGAACTCCCCGTAGCCGCCGTGGGAATGCTTGAAGCTGACGAAGCCCGGGGGATTGGGAGGGTCGACGAAGACGAAACGCCGTGTCACGCCGGTTCGGCGATCTTTTCCTGGCGCAGCTTGCGGATGAGGTCCAAAACGTCCTTGCGGATGGCGTCCTCGGACGCGTCGTACTCCGCGACGAGCGCCGCGACGATTTCCGGGACCGAGCGGCCCTCGCCCATCAGCTCCCAGACCCGCAGGCCGACCCCGTCGAGGGAGAAGTAAGCCGCGGTTTCGGTGTCGAGGATGACGGCCTCGTCGGCGACCTTGCGCCAGGCGGTCCGGGCGGCATGTTTGAAGACCTGAGGCTTCGTCGGCGCCGATGTCTTCATGGCGGAAAGACTATAGCTAAACGCTTGGCGGGCGGTCAACGCGCCGCCGCTGGAATGAAATGATACCATTGCCGGGATGCCGGAGGTTGCCGCCGACGTCCCAGGACTCGCCCTCGGCCTGTGGCGGGAGGAAGTCCGGGCCGCCAGCGCGCGTTTGGCGCGGATGAAGCCGGGACAACGGGACGCCTTTGAGGCCTTGGCGCCGAGAGTCGCCGGACTCTACGAGATCCTGCGCGGGCGCGACGCGGGCGAGTTCCTGCTCCCGAAATGGGCCGCTATCAACGTCCGGCTGGAGAGCACCCTCCTGCCCCGCCCGCCCTTTGATTTCACCCGCAGGCCGGCCATCCGCGACACGATGTTCGCCGCCTTCGGGGGCCGCTTCCTGCGCGAGACCATGGCCTTCCTCGAATCGCGCCTTCCCCGCGAGCGGCTCAAGGAGTTGCTCCTGGAAGACACGGTCGGCGACCCGGAACTCTTGGCGGTCCCTTACCTTTCTTCGCACAACAGCGTCGTCCAACTCCTGCACCTGCTCCGGTTCGCGGCCGAGACCCGCTGCGACACGGCCGCGTTCAAGACCGTCGTGGAGTGGGGCGGGGGATACGGCCTCCTGGCGAAGATCTTCCGCCGGCAATGCCTCGTGCCCAACACTTACCTGATCGTCGATTCGCCGATCTTCAGTTGTCTGCAATGGCTCTATCTCGCCGCGGCCCTGGGCGAGGAGACGGTCCATCTCTTGAGCCGGCCGCAGGACCGCATCGAGCCCGGCCGAATCAATTTGATCCCCCTCGGCCTTCTGGAGGAACACCGCCTCCGGGCCGACCTCTTCGTCTCGGCCTGGGCGCTGGAGGAGGGCTCCCAAGCCTGCGTCGACTACGTGCTCCAGCGGGATTGGTTCGGCGCCGAGCGCCTCCTCCTCGCCTATCTCGCCGGCGGCCCGCGCCTACCCGCGGCCGCCAAGGTCGACCGGATGGCCGAGCGGGCGGGCGCCAAGAAAATCGAGTTGGGCGGAGACTGCTACTATGCCTTTCGCTAGGCTCCGAAGAGCCGCGCCGTCATGAAGCGGACCCGGGCGCAGGCCCTCGCCGAACGCATCGCCTGCGGGGGCCGCGCCCACTCCCCCGCTGTCCGGACGGCTCACCAACGGAGATTTTTCAAGGAACTGGCCGACTCCTGGGACCTTTTCTATGACCTCTTCAACGACCCCCCGGACACGGTCCGGGGAGAGGATGTAAAAGCCACGGAGGAGACTCTCCGGAACATACTCCCCGGGCTCTCCCCGGCCGCGAGCGTCCTCGATCTCGGCTGCGGGGACGGCCTGATCCTGCGGCGCGTCGCCGCGCGCTGCGCCTGGGCGCACGGCGCGGACGTTTCGCCGAAAGCCTTGGCCCACGCGCGGCGGGCCTGCCGGGGCCTTGGAAACGTCCGTCTCCATCGCGTGACGAGCTGCGAGCTCGATTTCTCCGACTCCAGCCTGGATATGATCTTCAGCCGGGGAATGCTGTCGCACCTGGACATCGAGCCCGCCATCGCCTACCTGCGCGAGTCGGGCCGCATCCTCAAGCCCGGGGGGCGCCTGATCTTCGACCTGCGCGATCTGTCCCACGAAGCGTACTTGGCCTCCCTGCTTTCCCCCAACGGCACCAACTGGCCCGGAATCATCCGGCCCCGCTATTGGACCGTCGAGATGGTCCGCACCATCCTCCCCCGGCTGGGATTTCACATCGAATCGATCCAGCCCGGACCGTGGCTCAGAGTCGCCGCGGTCATATCTGAAAGGGCGTCTCCGGTCAAGGCCAGCTACCTCCACCGCTGCCGGGTGCCGCGGGCTTACTCGTCGCCGCCCAGAGTCATGACCCCGCCGGCTGACCGTCCCTCGCCGCCGCGAACGCTTCGAGGGCAAGCCGGGTCTCGCGAACGTCATGAACCCGGACCATCGCCGCGCCCTTGGCGGCGGCCCAGCAGGCGACGCCCAGCGATCCCGGCAACCGATCCTCCGGACCGGGGATTTTCTCACCGGGACCCGCCATCAACCGCCCCAAGAAGGACTTGCGGGAGGCTCCCAGGACTACCGGGCCCAGGGAGTTGAAACGGTCCAGGTTCCGGAGGAGGGCTAGGTTGTGCTCCAGGGTCTTGCCGAAGCCGATGCCGGGGTCGTGCAGCAAGCGGGCGGCGAAGCCACCCGCGCGCAGATATTGAGCCTTCCTTTCCTGCAGAAAGTCGTAGACCTCCCCGACCACATCCCCATAGCGAGGGTCATCCTGCATAGTCTTGGGACATGTGCCTTTCATATGCATCAGAATGACCGCCTCAAACTTCAGCGCCTCCTCCATCATGCCTTTATCAGCGCGCCAGGCGGTGATGTCGTTGAGGACGGAGGCCCCGGCCTCCCGCGCGCGCCGGGCGACCGAAGCCTTGTCCGTGTCGATGGAGATCGGCACGCGCGCCGTGCCGGCGATTTTTTCCAGAACGGGCAGCACGCGGCCCAACTCATCGCTGGGTGAGATCTGTTCCGAACCCGGCCGGGTGGATTGCCCCCCCACGTCGATGAGGTCGGCGCCCTCCGCTTCCATCCGCAAGGCGCGATCGAGGGCCTCCCGCGCCCCGGGCACGCGGCTTCCCGGGTAAAAGGAATCAGGCGTGACGTTGAGTATGCCCATGACCATCGGCATGCGGCGCGGTTTGGAGAGCCACTCCGGAGGCCGGCTATCGACACCCCCCGGCGCGACCCGACTTCCCCGGCGGTATTTATCCACCGACCATGGAACGTTCCAAGTCCGCTGGATAACCCGGGACCCGGGTCGAAACCAGGAAGCGCCGGGCCCGCCTACGCCAGGCCGGCCTGCAGGATGGCATCGATGTCCTCGCCGGTGAGGACCTCGCGGTCGAAGAGCTTTGCGGCCAGATCGTCGAGAATCGCCCGGTGCTTCTGCAGCAAATCACGGGCCTTGCTCTGAGCCTCCTCAACCAGGCGCTTAACCTCCTGGTCGATGAGCTGGGCCGTGCGCTCGGAGTAGCCCCCCTTCTGGCTGATGTCGCGGCCGAGGAAGACCTCGGCATCGGGCTTCTTGAGCGAGAGGGGGCCGATGAGCTCGCTCATGCCGAATTCGGTCACCATCCTGGTCGCGAAGCTCGAAGCCTTGGCGAGGTCGTCGGCGGCGCCCGTCGTTATCTCGGAGAAGGTGATATCCTCGGCGCAGCGGCCGCCCAGCAGCACGGCCAGTCGGTTCAAAATCTCGGTGCGGGTGGTCAGGACCTTGTCCTCGGTGGGAAGCTGAAGCGTGTAGCCGAGGGCGTGGCCGCGCGAGATGATCGAGACCTTGTGGACCGGATCGGTGCCCTTCAAAAGCTTGGCCACCAAGGTGTGCCCGGACTCGTGGTAGGCGACGATCTTCTTCTCTCTCTCGGACATCACCGAGGTGCGGCGCTTGGGTCCCGCCATGACCCGTTCGGTGGACTCCTCCAGGTCGGAGAGATCGACGAACTCTTTGCCCTTGCGAGCGGCGAGCAGGGCCGCCTCGTTGATGACGTTGGCCAGGTCCGCGCCTGAGAATCCCGGAGTGCGCCGCGCCAGCACCGCCAGGTCGCCATCGGGGCCCATCTTGACGTTCTTGGCGTGGACTTTGAGGATTTCCTCGCGGCCCTTGAGGTGCGGGAGGGGGATGTGGACCTGCCGGTCGAATCGTCCCGGCCGCAGGAGGGCGGGGTCGATGACGTCGGGCCGGTTGGTGGCGGCGATCAGGATGATGCCTTGGTTCTGCTCGAAGCCGTCGAGCTCGATCAAAAGCTGATTGAGGGTCTGCTCGCGCTCGTCATGACCTCCCCCGATGCCCGCGAAGCGGTGGCGGCCGACGGCGTCGAGCTCATCGATGAAGATGACGGCGGGTGCGGCCTTTTTGGCCTGGTCGAAGAGGTCGCGCACCCGGGAGGCGCCGACCCCCACGAACATCTCCACGAACTCGGAGGCCGACGCCGAGAAAAACGGAACCCCGGCCTCGCCCGCCACGGCCCGGGCGAGCAGGGTCTTGCCCGTGCCCGGCGCGCCGAAGAGGAGGACCCCGCGCGGCATCTTCCCGCCCAACTTTTGGAATTTATCGGGACTCTTGAGGAACTCCACGATTTCCTGCAGTTCCTCCTTGGACTCGTCGCACCCCGCGACGTCGGCAAAAGTGGTTTTTTTCTTCTTGTCGTCGACCAGCTTGGCCTTGCTGCGGCCGAACGACAAGGCCTGCTTGCCGCCGATTTGGACCTGGCGGACCACGAGCAGCCACCAGAGCCGGCAGAACAGGACGATCCAGCCGACGGTGACGATGAGGCTGGTGACCCAGGAGCGGTCGGGCTCGCCTTGGAAATGGGCGACCTTGTAGGTCTCGAGGTCCTCGACAAGCTTGAGGTCGGGCAGGGGCAGGACGCGGAAGCGCTTCTGCTGGCCGTTGGCATCCTTGTACTCGCCCCGGATCAGGTCCTGCCGGACGCGGACATGGCTGATCTGGCCGTTGCGCAGTTTTGACTTGAACTCGGAGTAGGGGATTTCGCCCTCGATCGGGACGGTCTTGACGTTCTGAAAGACGGCGATCAGGAAGATGAAGGCCAGGGCCCAGAGGATCAACTGCTTGAAGTTCTTATTTTCCAACGCTGTTCCTGAGGACACCCACGTAGGGAAGGTTGCGGAAGCGTTCGTCGTAGTCGAGGCCGAAGCCCACCACGAACTCGTTGCCGATCTCAAAGCCCACGTACTTGGTCGGGACCGAAGCCTTGCGGCACTCCGGCTTGCTGAGGAAGGCGCAGACCTAGACGGATCGGGGCCCCCGCGTGCGCAGGTTGTCGTGAAGGTT
>CAYJXJ010000057.1:0-24539 GCA_964374095.1 uncultured Elusimicrobia bacterium | reverse complement strand
TCTTCTTCTCTTCGAACGACAACGGCAACGACCACCTTAAATCAGGTCAACCGTGGTCCGAAGAACTGGGAGCACCTCAGTAGAGCTAGGGGGTCTTCTTCTTCGTGGAGGGCGGGAGTTCCACGCCCGGAGGCGGTTGGGCGGGTTTTTGACCCTGCATCATCTGCTGCATCGCGGCCGGGTCCATGTTGGGCGGCAGGCTCGGGGCGGTCCCTCCCGCCCCGCCCATCCCTTGCATCATCTGCATCATGGCGGCGGGGTCCATGCCGCCCGGCGCGGTCCCTCCCGTCCCGGCCGCGCCACCGCCCATCATCTGCATCATCTGCTGCATTTGAGCGGGGTCCATGGGCGCCCCGCCCGGCGCCGCCGCGTTCCCCTTCCCCGGCGCGGCCTTGCCCTTCTCCGTGGACCAGGATGCGGGCTTCAGGCCCGACTGCCGGGAGCCCAGCTTAGGAGGAGCCCAGGACTTCTTGGAGTCCGCGGCGGGGGCGGGGACGGGGGCCGGAGGCGCGGCGGGGGGGGCGGGGATCCGCCCCAAGGCCGCGGGTGGCCCACCGACCGCCTGTCCCGCGTCGGTGGGGGGGATTACGGGGGCCGGCTTGGGGGCCGTTTGTTGGTACTCCCCGCCGCCGGTTACGAAACCCAGCGAGCTGGAGGTCGAAGACGCCGGCAAATCGGTCTCGACCATCGGTTTGACCAAGGAGTCCTGCTTCGGGATGGCGGGTGTGGCCAGCAGGGGCGCCGCCGCGACGGGTGAGGAAGCCTGTTTCCGGTCGAAGACCTTCATGACATGGGCGCCGGGCGTTCCGCTGGCGGTCCGGTCGTTGATGTGCAGATAGGCGACCCCCAGCAGGGGAAGGACGAGGAGGATCATGGCCGCGCCCAGGAGCAGCCAGGTGCGGCGGTTGCGCGAATCTTCCAAGTCCGCGCCGGCCTCCGGCGGATCTGTTTCCGGCATTCGGTCATAGTGTAGCAGGGGCCGCGGCGCATTTCAAGGTGCGTTTGGGCACGTTGCTTGCGCCGACAGTTGCCCCTTGACAAGTCAAGTATTTCTGTTATACTTGTTGGCGTAGCATCCCGAACGCGCGGACGGTGCCGTGCGGACCGCTGGGGGTGGTCCGTGGGCGCGATCGGGCGATAAAGGCAAACCCGTCGCAAGGCGGGGGCGCAAAGCCCGGACTCCCACTTGAGGGGAGGGTCAGGTTGCCGAATAACGAATGGCCCAGAGCTTCGCCGGGGGCTTGGCCTCCGGCCGACGTCAGCTACCTGTCGCGGCGGTCGCCGCCGTGGCGGGTTTTATTTTGTCCTGCCAGGGCCTGAACGCCCCGGCCGCGCGGGCGGGCGGCGAGGCGGGCGGCCAACCCGGTTCCTTCATGACCTACGGCGTCGGAGGCCGGGCCCTGGCCATGGGCGGCGCCTACTACGCGATCTCCGACGACGCGACGGCCGCTTATTGGAACCCCGCCGGCCTCGTGCTCATGCAGCGCAAGGAAGTGAGTTTCATGCAGGCGACCCTCTCTTCCGAGGCCAAGTTCAACTATTTCAGCTACGCTCACCCGACTAAGAAGGGCAGCGTGTTCTCATTCGGGATGGTCCAACTGGGGGCCTCCGGATTCGAGAAGATCGACGTGGTCTACGACGCCAATAACGAGCCCCGGAGCATCACCAAGTCGGGCTCCTTCGACAGCAAGGAGCAGGCCATCCTCCTCTCCTGGGGCAAGGGCATCACCGAGGATTTGAGCTTCGGCCTCACCCTCAAGAGCATGACCCGCGCCCTGGAGGGCAAGTCCGACAAATCCCAGACCCTCGACGTGGGCATGATGAAGACCATGGGCCCCTACTACCGCGCGGGCTTCGGCATCCAGAACGTATTCGCCATGAGGAAGGGCGAGACCGACGACAAGCTCCCGGTGGTGCTCAAGGTCGGAAACTCCTTCCGCTTCTTCAAGGAACGGCTGACGCTGGCTTTGGACGCGACCAAGCCCATGACCGGGGACTTGGACGTCCGGTTCGGCGGCGAGTACTGGGCCGTGCGTTGGTTCGCTTTCCGGTTCGGCCTGATGGGGGTGCCCAACCTCCGCGAGACGGACTTCGGCTTCGGCCTTAAGTTCCGCAGCTTCAGCCTCGACATCGCTCAGGGCATCCACGACCTCGGGGCCTCCGCCAGCACCCGCATGGGGATGTCCTTCCGCTTCGGCGCGTCCAAGGAAGACCAAGCCAGCGCCCAGGTCCGGCAGTTCATCTCGGAGGGACAGGCGGCCTTCAACGAGGGCAACTTCGCGTCCGCGGCCCAGAGGCTCAACCAGGCCCAGGACGCCCAGCCCGGCAACAAGCAGGTCGAAGCCATGCTGGCGCGTCTTTCGGCCGTCACGTCTTTCGTGCCGCAGGCCGTCGGCGGCGAGGAGGTCCAGCAGAACGTCCGCAAGGGCGTCATCTCCTACGTCGATGGGCGCGACCTCAAGATCTCGCTCAACGCCCTGCGCTACGCCTTCAACAAGAACGTCAAGGACGAGAAGCTTCTGGGCCTGCTGAACATGGTGGAGAAGGAAGCCAATGTCCCCGAAATCACCCGGCGCGTCGAAGGACCCGAGCAGTTCACGTGGGTGGACCAAAAGATCTTCGACGCGCGGCAGTCGGTCTACGACGGCAAATTCGACTCGGCGGTCCGCCGCTCCCAGGACGTGCTGGACCTCGAGCCCAACAACATCACGGCCTTGGAGATCATGGGCAGCGCGTTCTACATGATGGAGCAGCGCGAGAAGGCCCTGGCGGTGTGGCGGCGGGTGCTGGAACTCGACCCCAACAACGCGGGCGTCAAGGAGTTCCTGCAGCGGGTCGGCCGCTAGCGGCGACTCCTCCGCATACGATTTCGAGGCGGACGGGGGGGGAGGCCGGGCCCCCCCCGCCCGCCAAGAAGCACGAGGATGAAACATTTCGTCATCCGCCGCATCTCCCGCCCGGCATCCGGCGCGGTTGAGGCGCGCTCCTGTTTGGAGGCGGGGGCCGCGGCTTTGGCTTCCGGGAATCTCGCGGGAGCGGTTTTTTCCCTCGAGCGAGCGGTCGCTCTGGATCCCGGTCTCTGGCAGGCCCGGGAGTACCTCGGCAGTTCCTTGTGCCGCCTGGGAAGAGCCCCGGAGGCTCTAACGCACTACGACGAACTCCTGCAACTCCGGCCGGACCCGCATCTCCAGGCCTGGGTGGACACTCTCAGGACGTGGGCTTCCATTAATAGTGGATGCCCACGGGCGTCGGCATGACTTGAAAATTTAACATGGTCCGATTAAACTTCTTGGCGAGAGTGGATGCTATAGTGGAAAGACGCGGCGCCGGAACGCTGCCGAGGGTGCTCTTCGCCCTGGGTGCGATGCTTTGCGCGGGCCCCGGCGAGACCGCGCGCATCGGCCCCCCCGACCTGGGGCTCCTCGTGGAGCAGAACCGGATCAAGAAGGAGTCCGAGGAAAAAATCCAGCGCGACATCCTCGACCCCATCCTCGGCCCAGGCAAGGCCATGGTTTTCGTGGATGTCGAGATGGAACTGCGCACGGAGCGCGAGGAATCCCAGCGCGCGGGGATGGGGCTCGCCGAGCGCTACAAGGAGCGCGTCGGCGCCTCCGGGAGCGCCGGGGCGCAGACCCTCTTCATCCTGCCGGGGATTCCCAAGCCCAAGACCGTGGCCTCGGGCGGCCTTCCCGAGAAACCCGAGTCGGTGCGGGCCCAGCAGTCCCAGCAGACCAAGGGCATCGAGGAGGAGCGCTATTCGGTCAAGCCCGTCTTCAAGCGCCTGGAGGTCAAGGTCTTCCACGACGACGCGGTCTTGAAGGCCGAGCCGGAGAAAAAGACCGTGCGCGAGCGCATCGTCGACGCCATGGGCCAGTACCAGCTCCAGCCCGACCAGGTGGTCTTCAGGTCGATGCCGTTCAAGAAGACCCTCATCCACTGGTCCGAGGATATCAAGCGCCCGGCGGTGTACCTCCCGCTGCTCTACGCGCTGCTCTTGCTGCTCCTGCTGGGATTTCTCTTCGGGCCGCTCGCCCACTTTTTCAGGCAATACGTCTCGGCCCTGCGAGAGAAGCCCGGGGCCGAGGTCAACATCCAGTCCAAGACGGAGGCTCCGGACGAGAAGAAGGAGGGGGGGGGGAACCCCTTGAACGAGGAGGGCAAGCTCGACATCTCCTTGCAGAACAAGCCCCCGCAGCCCCCGCTGGAGGAGGACGAAAACATGAAGAAGTTCGAGCCTTTTTCCTACATCAACGAGGAGAACATGAAGCGCCTCATCTACCTGTTCCTGCTCAACAAGGAGGAGCCGTGGGTCATCGCGGTGGTCGCCAGCTATTTGCGGCCGGATTTCGCGCGTCTCCTGCTGACGTCGCTGCCCATCGAGCTGCAGTCCAGGGCCGCCCTGGAAGCCCTCATGGTCCGGCAGATGACGCGGGAGCAGGTGGTGGCCATCAACAACGACATACGTGATAAGGTGAATTTCGTGGTGGGCGGCATCGAGAGGCTCGTCGGTATGCTCGACGAAGCCGACAGCGCCACCCGCAACAACATCCTCAACTACCTCAAGAACGACAAGCCCGCGGTCTACGAGCGGGTGCGCAAGTACATCCTGATCTTCGAGGACGTGGTCAACTTCCCGGACCGGGAGATGCAGACCGTGGTGCGCGAGCTCAAGACCGAGAGCATGGCCCGGGCGCTTCAGAACGCCCCGCCTGATATCGTCAACAAGTTCTTCTCAAATATGTCCGCCGGGGCCGGGGCTCTCCTGCGCGAGGCCATGGAGTATACCCGGGGTCTCACGCCGGCCCAAATTGACGAGGAGCGGGCCAAGGTCCTGGACTTGGTCAAAGTGCTGGAGAAAGAGGGCAAGATTGCCGTCCGGGAGAAGCCCCAGGAGGGCATGGGTTTGGACAATCTACAATTCGAGCTGGGCTCCCGTCAGAGGCGGGAGCAGCGCGTCTCCGCTGAGAGCGCGCGGGGCTCGGCCGGGACCCCCGCGCCTGTCCCGGCGGCGACCGACCCCGCGGAAGCCCGGCGCTACTACGATGCCGGCGCCGCCGCCTACGCCGCCGGACAGATGGCCGAGTGCGTGTCCTACTTGGAGTACGCGCTCACTCAGGATCCCGGCCTGCTCGAGGCGCGCCAGTACCTCGGCAATGCCCTTTACCAACTCGGCCGGACCAATGATGCGTTGGGGCACTTCGAAGCCCTCTTGAGGGAGCGCCCCGATCCACAGCTGCAGGCTTGGGTGGACGGGCTTAAGACCCAGGTGGGAACTTGACCATGGCCGACGAAAACGACCCCCACAGCTCCCTGCCCCCGTCAACCCCGCCTCTCCCGCCGGGCCTGCCGCCCCGGCCCCCCCTGGGCGGCCCCCCGCTTCCTCCCGCGCCTCCGGGGGCCGCGCGTCCGCCCCTCCCCATGCCGGGTAAGCCTCCCTTGCCGCCGCCGCCGTCCGCCGCGGGCGCGGGGGCGCCGCGGCTTCCCATGCCGCCGGGCGCCCCGGCGCCGCCCGTCCCTCCGACTCCCACGCCCCCGGCCCCGCCGCCCCTGGCCGCTCGCGGGCCGGGACTTCCGGCAATTGCAGGCGCGAGTCCCGCCGACCCCGCGGCTCTCAAGGAGGAGTACGAACGCAAATTCGAGGACATGAAGCGCCAACTGCAGGAGGAGCGGGAGCGGGCGTTGCGGGCGAACCTCAAGAGCGAACAGGAAGCCGGGACCTCGGCCCGAGTCGAGATCGCGCTCAAGGAGCTCCAGGACAAGGTCCGCCGGGACCGCCGCGAGGCCGAGCAGGAGGAGAACCGGTACAAGCTCACCAATCAAATCCAAGACCTGGAGGCCCGGCTGGCGCAGGAGCGCGAGACCTGGGTCGCGACCTTGAAGACTCAGCTCGGCAAGCGGGAAGCCCAGGACAAGGAGATCGAGACCCAGTTCGTGCGGCGCATGCAGGAGATGGAGCGCAAGTGGCTCGACGAAAAGGCGGGATGGCAAAAGACCGTCCTGGCCAAGGACGAGGAGATCCGCAACCTCCGGGCGCTGGCCGAGAAGCTGCGCGGGATCGAGGGGGAGTGGAGCCGGGTTTCGGGCGAGAAAAAGGTCCTCGAGGTCCGCGTCGCGGAGCTCGCGGCGGAGCGCGCCCAGAATATCGCGGCGGCCCAAAAGGCGCTGGAGACCGAAAAGGAGGCCATCCAACTGAAGGCGGAGCTGACGATCTCCCGCCGGGAGGTCGCCGCCGCCCAGGAGCGCGTCGAGCGGGAGTTGGGCGCCATGCGAACGGCGGCCAGGGAGCGCGAGGAGCGGCTCTCCTATGAGCTTGAGCGCACCCAACGCGAACTGGCGGGCCTGACCCAGAGGCTGCGCGCGGAATCGGATTCCGAGATTCGCCGCCTCAAGGGCGAGGCCGAGGCGGAGGTTACCCGGCACCGGGAGGCCGCCTCCAAGGCCGCCGCCGAGGTGGCCCGCTTGAGGGCGGTCTCCGGGGCCCTGGAGCGGCAAGCCGCCGCGGCTCGGGCTCAAATCGGCCAGTTGCGGCAGTCCTCCTCCGAATGGACGCGGCTCGAGGAGCGCTATAAAGCCGAGTTCGTCGTCCTGCAGCGGCGGTGGGCGGAGCGAGAGAAGGAGGTTCGCGCGGAAGTTGAGGGCGCGGCCCGCCACGCCGCCGCGGTGGAACTCACTCAGGCCCGGATCGATTTCGAGACGCGGCTCAAGTCCGAGGTCCAGCGTCTCGAGGGCAGCCTGCACCAGAAACTGGCCGAAAGCGAATTGGAGAAGGAGCGGGCGCTGGTCGAGCTGCGAAAGCAGGTGGAGGATCTCAGCCCCTACCAGGGACGGGCCGAGGAGCAGCGCAAGGCCGCCATCGCCGCCATCGAGGAATTGGGGGCGCTCAAGGCGTCTTGGGCCCAGGCGAAGGATGAGGCGGACCGCGCCCAGAAGTCTCGCAAGGAGGTCGAAGCCGAAAAGTCCGATCTCGAGCGCCTGTGCATGGCCCAGGCGGCCGAGATCAAGAACCTTCAGGACGCGTTTTTCGCGCTCCGCTCCCAGCTCTCCAAGGACGCGCATATGGCCATTGCGTACTTGGAGGAAAAAAGGGAGCTTGAGAAACGGATAACGGACCTGGGAGGGGAACGGCCTAGCCCCCCGCCTGAGGGCCCCCCCGCGGGGGGCCCGATAGTTGTCGGGGGGCAGAAGTGATTCTGCTGCACCGCCTCAACGGCTCGGAAATCATGCTCAACGCCGAACTCATCGAGAGTCTCGAGGTGGGCCGGGAAACGGTGATCTCTTTGGCCACGGGCAACCGTTTCCTGGTGCGGGAGTCGGCCCAGGAAGTCACCGATAAGGTCTTGGAGTACCGCATCAAGGTCAACGCGCAGGCCCGCGTGGTCAATCCCATCGCGGGGTTCGAGAGAAAGACCGCATGACGCTGCCGAGGGGAGGAGGCCGCTAGCATGGACATCGCAACCGTCATGGGCATCATCGTCTTCTTCGCGATGACCGTGCTGACCATCTATCATTCGGAAGGCGCCAAGGGCTTCACGCCCTTCATCAACCTGGAGGCGCTTTTGGTGGTGATGGGCGGGACCTTTTGCGCCACGCTCGTGAACTATCCCTTGAGCCAGGTGGTGGGCGTGGGCAAGGTCCTGCGCAAGGTCTTGCTCTCGGGCGGCGAGGACACCTCCGACATCGTCGGCACCTTCGTGAATTTCTCCCAGAAAGCCAAGAAGGAGGGCTTCCTCGCCCTGCAGGGCGACGTGAAGAACATCCAGAACGACTTCCTGCGCCGCGGCATCCAACTCGTGATCGACGGCTCGGACCAGGAGTTCATCCGCTCCATGCTCGAGACCGAGATCGGGTTCATCCGCGAGCGGCACAAGATCGGCCAGGAGATCTTCAACGCCATGGGAACCTATGCCCCGGCGTTCGGGATCATCGGCACGGTGCTGGGCATGATCATGATGCTCGCCAACATCAAGGATATCGACCAAGTCCCCCGTCGCATGTCCCTGGCCCTGGCCGCGGCCTTTTTCGGCTTGGGGGCGGGCTACCTCATATTTCTCCCGATGGGGGGCAAGCTGCGCCGGCGTTCGGAGGAGGAGCTGCTGGTCAAGGAGATCATCATACGCGGGGTCCTGCTCCTGCAGAGCGGCGCGACCCCCAGCGTCGTGGAGGCCAACCTCAAGGCCTACCTCGAGCCCGCCAAGCGCGTGATGATCAAGGGGCCGCCGGCGCCCGCCGCCTAGACATGCCCCTGCGCGCCCCGAAGGGCTTCATCGATGAGTCCGATCCGAAGGTCTGCCAGATCGGCCACCCGGCGCCGGCCTGGCTCGTCAATTACGCGGACCTCATGACCGAGATGGTCTGCTTCTTCGTCATCCTTTACGCCCTGGGAGCCGCGCTGAATAAGGAAACCCAGCAGGCGATGAAGGATGTCAAGGAGATGATCGAAAAGGGCGAGGTGAAGGGAAACGTCACGATCAATAAGGACGGCTTGATCATCAGCGTCCAGGAGAAAGAACAGATGGCCTTCTTCACGAGCGGCTCCGCGGACCTGACCCCCGGGATGGAGCAGGTTTTGACCAAGCTCGCGCCCGTGCTCAAGAAGCTCGTCAGCGAGCACGACATCGTCGTCGAAGGGCACACCGATGACCGCCGGATTTCCAACGACTACTTCGACTCGAACTGGGAGCTTTCCACCGCCCGCTCGACCAACGTGGTCCGCGCCCTCATCGACGGCCACGGCTTCCCTCCCTCGCGCCTGGGCGCGATCGGCTACGGCCAGCACAGGCCGATCGCCCCTAACGACACGCCGGAGAACCGTTCCAGGAACCGGCGGGTCGTATTCTTCGTGAAGAACTCCCCCCTCAAGGCCGAGCCGGCGGCCGAAGCGGCCAAACCTCCCGCGCCCGGGGAAGCGCCGCCGGCCGCCCCGGCCGAGGCGGCTCCAGCCCCGGCGCCCGCCGATGGGGTTGCGCCGTGAGCCGCTATTCTCTCCGCCGGTACGGGCCTCTGCTCGCCGCGGCTCTTTTGGCGGGGTGCGGCGGAATGCGCCTGGGCCGCGGGCAGAAGAAGATCGTCTCCGAGGATTTTGCCGAGGGGCGCATCGTGGACGTATCCATCACCGAGAAGGTCACCGGCAACCGCGAGATGCTTTTCATGTCCATGCCCAAGAAAACCGTCTTCTTGGAGGGCTACGTCCAAGGGGTCATGACCGACTACCTCGACAACCCCGTCCAGGGGGTGGTCGTGCGGGCGGTGGCCGTGGGAGAAACCGCTCGGGAGGAGACCGGAGACCGTCGGGCGGGATTTGTGGGCAGCAGCTTCGATCCCGGGGTCAGCGATTCCAACGGGTTCTACCGCATCCGCTTCAGCCTCCCGATCATCAACGATGTCGTCGATGTCAGGGGCCGGATACTCTACAGCCCGGGATGGGAGCAGGAAAAGGAGAATCTGGGCAAGGCTTACGAACCCCAGACCAAGCAGAGCCAGTTCCGGATCTACTACGAGCGCAAGCGCGGGCGCATCACTTTCACCGAGGGCATCCGCAAGGCCATCGTGTCCCCGGTGGCCGGCGCGGCGCCGGCGGGGCGAACAGCGGTGGCGCCCGGCGGCCGTCCACCGACCAAGAAGGCCGAGGGGCCGGCCGAGGGGCCGGCCGAGGGCGCGGAGAAGCCGGCCGCTGGAGGGGAAGAGGATCTGTTCAAGGGCTTTGGGATGGGGCCTTAGGCACCCGCGAACGAAGTTCGCGGGGCCGTTAATGAATTTTGGCGCAAGACGGAATTTTGTGAGCCTCGGGGAAGTCCTCGGGTAGACGATCAGTCACTGTGAAATCAAATTCTGGCGGCGGCGGCGGTATTTCACCGGTGCTCACCTCCACCGATGGAGGTGGTTTGCGAGAACCGCGGGCGATGGCCGCAAGGGGCAACCCGACTAAACAACGCGGGCAACTCACCGCCCCCCTGGGACGCTTACGGCAGGGGGCATCGATCTGTCATGAGCCTGAATTTTCTATCATCTCGTAATGGGCTCTCCTAAAGAGGAGCAGACCAAGCCTGGCGGCTTGGTCTGTTACTTGGACCACAACGCCACCACCCCGGTTCGTCCCGAGGTCTTGGAAGCCATGCTCCCCTATTTGAAGGAGGAGTTCGGCAACCCCAACAGCGTCCACCGGCTCGGCCAGCGGGCCCGGAAAGCCGTGGAGCGCTCAAGGGAGGAAGTCGCCGCCCTCATCGGGGCGGCGGATCCCGGAGAGATCGTCTTCACCTCCTGCGGCTCGGAGTCGGACGTCATGGCGATTTCCGGCGCGGCCTGGGCGGCCTTCGAAGCTTCCTCGGGCTCGCGGCGCAGGATCGTATCGACCCGCATCGAGCATGAGGCGGTGCAAGGCGCGCTCCGCCTCCTCTCCCGTCGCGGCTTCGAGGCCGCTTCGGCTGGCTGCGACGCCTCGGGGCTGGTCGATCCCGAGGAGGTGGCGCGTCTTATCGACGACCGCACGGCGGTGGTTACGGTGATGCTGGCCAACAATGAGATCGGAACCGTCCAGCCCGTCGCGGCCGTGGCCGAGGCGGGGCGCGGGCGGGGCGCGTTGGTGCACACCGATGCGGTCCAGGCCGCCGGGAAAATCCCCGTGGACGTGAAGGCGTTGGGGGTCGATTTACTGGCCCTATCCGGGCACAAGGTGGGGGCGCCGAAGGGAGTCGGAGCGCTCTACGTCCGACGCGAGGTCCGGCTGGTGCCCACGATCACCGGCCACCAGGAAAAGAACCGCCGCGGCGGGACCGAGAGCGTCGCCATGATCGTCGGCCTGGGTTGCGCATGCGGCTTGGCGCGGCGGGATCTCGAGGCCCAATCACGGCGCCTGGAGGGGCTCCGGAGCCGACTGGTTAAAGAGACTCTTGAGCTTCGGGGGGTGAGGCTCAACGGCCATCCGGAGCGGAGGCTTCCCAGCTGCGCTCATTTCACTTTCGAGGGCCTTTCGGGCCATGAGCTTGTCATCGCCATGGACTTGGAGGGAATCTGCGTCTCGAGCGGTCCCGCCTGTTCGTCGGGAGACGTCGAGCCCTCCCACGTGCTCGCGGCGATGGGACAAGGGCGCGCCCAGGCCGGCGGGGCCTTGCGCGTCTCGCTGGGCTGGTCCAGCGACGACGCCGACGTGGATCGGTTCTTGAAGACGCTGCCCCAGGCCGTGGAGAGATTGCGGCGCGTGCCGGCGGGACGATGAAGCCTCGCGTCGTCGTGGCGATGAGCGGTGGAGTCGACAGTTCGGTCGCCGCGGCGATGTTGGCCGGACAGGGCGTGGAGGCGATCGGGGTCACGGCCCGCCTCCTGTCCCGGGGCGCGACGGGATATGGCTGCTGCGGTTCTCCCCAAGACGTGTCGGACGCCCGGCGGGTCTGCGAGACCCTGGGAATGCCGCACTACACCGTGGATCTCGCCGATCTATTCGAGAGCCGCGTTATTCAAGGGTTCGTCGGAGAGTATCTGGACGGGCGCACCCCCAATCCCTGCGTCGAGTGCAACCGGCACGTCAAATTCGGCCGATTGCTGGAGCTGGCCCGGGCCTGGGGGGCGGAGTCGCTGGCCACCGGGCATTACGCCCGCGTGGAGAACGGACGGCTGCGGCGCGCCGCCGACGAAGCCAAGGACCAGAGCTACTTCCTCTACAGGCTCGGCCCGGAGGAGTTGGGGCGCGTGCTCTTCCCGGTCGGCGGGATGCGCAAGGAGGAGGTCCGCTCCATGGCCCGCGGCTGGGGGCTGCGGGTGGCCGACAAGCCCGACAGCCAGGAGGCGTGCTTCGTTCCCCGGCGGGATGTCCGGGGATTTCTGGCCGACCGCGCGGGCGCAACGGCCGCATTGTCTCCGGGCGCCGTGACGGACCGGGAGGGACGGGTTGTCGGCACTCACCGCGGCGCCGCGGGCTATACCATCGGCCAACGCAAGGGAATGCGGCTCGCGGGTCCGGAACGGCTTTACGTCGTCGAAAAGGACACGGAGGCCAACACCTTGATCGTCGGCACCTCGCGGGAGTTGCTTTGCCGGCGGATTCTGGTTGAGGCGGTGACGTGGACGACGGCCAAGCCCCCGCCGCTGCCGCGGCGGGCGCAGGTTCGTTTGCGTCACCGGCACCCCCCGGCCCCCGCGAACATCCTCGTGGGCCGGGGGGGGCTTGAGGTCGAATTCGACGAGCCTCAACGCGCTCCCGCCCCGGGCCAAGCCGCGGTGTTCTATGACGCTTCGGAGGTCCTGGGCGGAGGGAGCATCAGTCGGCGGCTCGAGGAGGCGCCGTGAGAGGGATCCTCTTGAGTGTGTCGGCCGCCGCGCTGCTGGCGGGCTGCTTGACGATGGAGCGCGAGGATGCCACGCGCGATCTGGATGAGAAGAGCGGCGAGGTGGAGGCCGCGGTCAAGGAAAGCCGGACCCTGACGGGCTTGGCCACGATCGAGGCCGCGCTGGCCGACTTCTACAAGACCGAGCGGCGCATCCCCAGAAAGCTCGACGAGCTCGTCCCGAAGTACCTGGCTTCGGTGCCCGCGGTCGAGATCGGCGTGCGCGGCCACAGGGACACCGAAACGGTCCGGTCCTACAGCGGCGAGGTCATCCGGGACGGCCAGATCGACGGCTCCCGGATCGATGATACCGGGAAATGGGGTTTTGCCCAAAACGAACGGCAGGTGATCATTTTCGTCGACTGCACCCACCAGAACTCCAAAGGCGTGCCCTGGTACCAGGTCCGGGGAGTTTTTTGACCCCCGCGATTGCATGAGGCGCCGCTTGCGCGTCGCGCTCCTCTTCGGCGGCGAGTCCGCCGAGCATGAGATCTCGGTCCAATCCGCCCGAACCATCCAGGAGGGACTCGATCCCCGGCGCTACCAGGTGACGGGGGTGCGCATCGGCCGGGACGGCCGCTGGCTGCTCGCGGGCGGTCCGGCGCCGGCCCGCCTCGGGGCTCCCAAGGCCGATCGCGCCCTCGCTCCCTCCGGGCCCGGGGCCGCGCGGGCCCTGCTCTCCGGGGTGGATGTGGTGTTCCCCGCCCTCCACGGTCCGATGGGGGAGGACGGCACCGTTCAAGGGTTGTTGGAACTCGCCCACCTGCCCTACGTCGGCTGCGGCGTGCTGGCCTCGTCCGTGGGGATGGACAAGGAGGTGGCCAAACGGCTGGCCGCCCAAGCCGGCGTCCCGGTCCTGCCCCATGTCTTGCTGAGGTCGATCTCCGAGATGGGATCTCGCCGAGCCGCCATCTTGAAGCTGGGCCTGCCGGTCTTCGTCAAGCCCTCCCGCCTCGGCTCCTCGGTCGGCATCCGCAAGGTCAAGACCCCGGGGGCCCTGGGGGCCGCGGTCCGGTCGGCGTTCCGGTACGACGGCAAGGTCCTCATCGAGAAGGGCGTGGAGGCTCAGGAGATCTGCGTGGCCGTCCTGGGCGAGCCCGGCGCCGTCGAGGTCTCGGTGTGCGGCGAGGTCGAGATCACCGGAAAGCACGAGTTCTTCGATTACGAGGCCAAGTATTTCGACGCAGCCGGCCATGCCCTGCACATCCCGGCGCGGCTTCCCCCCGCGCTGGCCGAGGAACTTCGCGAGCTCGCGGGAAGAGTTTTCCAGGCTTTCGAGGGGGAGGGGTTGGCGCGCGTCGACTTCTTCGTGGACCGCAAGACCGGCCTCCCCTATTTCGGCGAGATCAACACCCTCCCCGGCTTTACGGGGCACAGCCTCTATCCCAAATTGTGGGAGGCTACCGGCCTGAGCATGCCCCGGCTCCTCGATCGGCTCATCGCTCTGGCCTTGAGCCGCCACCGCCGCCGCGGCGGGATGCGCCGGGCTCCGCGTTAGCCTTTCGCCGGCGCCGCTGGCCGCTTCAACGTCGACCCGCTCCCAGCCTGGGAGGGTCAGCCGGTATGCCTACCAGGCCTCCACCTTCAAGCCGGGGACGCGCTTGAATTCACGCGCGTTGCGCGTGATGAGCGTGTGGCCCAGGGCCACGCAAGACGCCGCCAGCCATAGATCGTGGGCGCCTATGGGAGAGCCTTTGGAATCCAACTCGGCCCAAAGTTGGGCGTGCGTCCTTGCCGCGGCCAGCTCTATGGGCAGAACGGGGAAATGCTCCAAAACCCCTTCAACGAAGGCGGATCGGCGCGCTCGGACCTTGGCATCCTTGGCCCGCCAAACACCGTGCAGGACTTCGCTGGCGGTAACCACGGAGATGAAGAATTCCTCGCCTTCCCGCCCCTTGACTAGGGCGGCAACGTCTACGAGGCCGCGTTCCGCGTCGATCAGAACGTTCGAATCGATCAGGACGCCCACGGGTCCCTCGCGGTTCGGCGGTTCAACCGCCTTTTCGCCGCCGCCACGTCACGGGCGAAATCACGGACGTCCGCGGGCTCCAGGCTCGGCAGCGTCTTGAAAAGGGCGGGCAGATCCCCCAGCCGCCGCCCCCGCGGCGCGGGGTGCAGTTCGGCCAGGACTCTCTTCCCCCGGACGAGCAGAAAGCTCTCCCCCGCGTAAGACACGCGGTTTAGATAATCCGAAAAATGTCTGGCCATTTCCGTCACCGTCACGTGCATGGGGCCTCAATCTAAGACAATAGTCATATTATCATATTATCAGATATAACGTCAAAAATCAAGCTCGTTGATCGCGCTCCACGGCGGAACCCGTCAGCCCTTCCGACGCAGCCGCAGCGACGCCACGCCGCCCCCCACTCCCTGGAGGGAGACGGTCCACTCGTCGTCGAGGCGCCATTCCTCGTCCGGGCGAAGCTCCCCGGCCCGAAGCAGGCTGCCGATGGGATCGAAGCGCGTCTCCGCCGGAGGGATGCGCCGTATCTCGAGACGGACGGCGTCACCGGGGGCTCCCTGGGCGATGAAGCGGTAATTGGGAGTCGTGAAGTAGGCCCATAACAGGCGGCGTCCGCCCAAACGAACCTTGACGGTGATGTTGTCCGGGCTGCCGAGGGGCTCGATGGGCAGCGGCTCCAGATCCCGGATCGAGGTCCAGCGGACCGCGACCCGGGAGCGCGGGGCGCGCGCGGTGGGTGTCGACACGGCGACTCCCGGCGCCGAGGAGAGAGTCACGCTCATGGCTCGTCCGACGGGCTCAAACTCCAGCAGCGACATGAGGGGGGATAGCAGGACGCCCACCGAGCGAAGGGGGGTGAGCGGAAGTCTTCCGGCTCGATCGACCCGGTTTGCCCACGTCTTCTTGCGTTCCGGATCGGACATCGCATCGATCATGTCGTCGGCCTCTTCCAATTCCGGCTTGAGGACGACGGCCTCGCGTTGGAAAACCTCGGCGTCGGCGGGCTGGCCGGCCTTGCGCATCGCCGCGGAGAGCAGCCGCTTGGCCTCCGGGTAATCGGGGTCGGCGGCGATGGCCCGGCGCAGGCCGGCCGTCGCGTCGCCCCACCGTCCGCCGTCGAAGTGGGCCGCGCCGAGTTGGAAATGGGCCTCGGCGTAGCGGCCGTTGAGCTCGACGGCCCTGCGGAGGGATTGCAGCCCCTCGGCCTCCCGGCCCTGATGCAGGAGCATGAGTCCGTAGTTGAGGTGGATGTGAGGGTGGCGCTTCTTGTGGCGTTTGGCCGCCTTCTTGAAGTATTCGAGATCCTGAGGGCCTCCGTTTTCGGTGAGGCTCCGCAAGTAATGCCAGGGGTGGGGCAGGCCGGGATCGGCTTCGGTCGCCCGCCGCAGGGACTCGACCGCCCGGGCGCGGTCCCCGGTGTGGGCGAGGCAGACTCCCAAGGCGTAGTGGACCAAGGGATTGCGGGGGTTGTTGCGGGCCTCCGCCTCGAGCGGGGGGATGGCGCGCTCAAGCTGGTCTTCCTTGAGCAGGCTCCAGGCCAGATCGACGTTGGTGGAACGGGTCGCCGCGGCCCGGCAGGGGCCGCCCAGCAGGACCAGAGCCAGGGTCAGAATCGCGGTTTTCATGATTAGGGTTTCCTCTTGAATAGTCCTTGGAGAAGTCTTTTCGCTGGATTCACGACGCGCTTGCTGACGGGCTGGGAGATGAGCTTGTCGATGCGGACCCGGGTCTTGGGCTGGGAGAAAGTTCCCGTGACCTCGACTTCGAGAGGCGCGAGGCCGGGGAGAGCGCAGGTGACGAGCAGATCGAGGGACTCGGCTCCCAGGTCGATCTTGCCGGAGACGTCCGCCTGGATCGTCCGGCCGACGAGCCGGCACTGCTTGAAAGTCATGACTCCCGATTGGAATGAATAGTCCCCTCGGATGGAGGTGAAATCGACGGCGCTCAGGTCGGGGAACAGCTTGATCCCGCCCAAGTTCGAGATCTTCTGCAGGGTGGCGAAGGGCAGCAGGAGGACGCGCACCGGTGTCGGCTGTTCGGAAAGCTCCCCGAGGGCCTTGAAGCTGCCGCCGCCGGCATTGAGCTTGGCCCACCCGCCCACGCCCTTGAGGTCCGGGGTGATTCCGGATAGATTCCAGGACAGGGTCGTCTGCCGGGCGCTCACCTTGGGGTGACGGATTTCGCCGATGGTCACCCGGCCGCTTGTCTTGAGCGCGGGCGACGGTTTTGCCGGCGCCCCCTTCGTCCCGCTCGGGGGGGGCGTTGGACCCCTGCCCAACGTCGCCTGGCTGGCCGCGGCGATTTGGCCGAGGTCTAAGATCGAAAGGTCGGCCTTCACTTTCAAATCGGGGGAGGCCGCGTAGTCCTTGAATGATATCTCTCCGCTGAGCTTGCCTCCGGCGATGTCCCCCGAGAGTCCGGTGACGGCGGCCGATTTCTCGTCGGCTGACACTTTGGCGGCCAAGCTCAGCGTGAGGCCGCCGGCTTCGGCTTCGAGCTTGCGGATATCGGCGCGCAGGCTCTTCTTCGCCAGACCCGAGAGATCCAAGGACCCTTCAAGGGAGGCCTTGGCCGAGACTTGCCGCGCGGGGGTCGAGCCCTTGATGTTGAGGGAGGCTTCAACGGGGAAGGAATTCTTGAGGCTGAGGTCATTGGTGGATGCCGTCAGCTCGGAAAGGGTCCATTCGTCTCCCGTGGCGGCGTCTCGGTAGATCAGACGGCTCTTGGTCAAGGCCGCAGTCTTGACCGTCGGTTCGAAAGGCAGCGAGGATCGAGACGATTTCTCGGGCGGGGCCGCCGGGGCCTCCATGAGGTCGGAGACGTTGAGCTTTCCACCTCGCCCCTTCGTCAGTCGGACTTCCAATCCGGAGAGTTCGACGCGGTCGATGGAAAGCCTTTTTCCCAAGAGCGCGAACAATTGGAGCTTGAGGCGGAAGGAATTCACGGTCGCGAAGGTCCCGGCCTTGAAATCGGGCTTTTCCGAGACCTGCAGGCCCGAGACCTCAACCCCCGACAGCGGGCCGACGGAAAGCCCCGCCAGCCGCACCTGACGCCCCAGAGTCTTGGCGGCGTAGGAGGTGATGAGTTCGCGGACCTTCTCGGCGGGCAGGAGCATCTTGAGGGTCACCGTCGCGGCGCCGAGGAGGCCGAGTCCGATCAGGGCGGCGGCGGCGGCGGTCTTGAGGGCGAGGCGGCCTCGGGAGCCGGACACGTGGGATTCTAACAAATCCGGAACCGCGGCCGGCGAGGCTTACTTCTCGATGAGCCCTTCCACGCCCTGGAGGCTCTCGCCGATGGTGAAGGCGTCGAGGTAATCGGGGGGGATGTCCCGGGCCTCGGGAGCCGATGGGGCCTTGCCGAAGGCGATCGTGACCTTCTGGCCGGGTCCCAGGGTGATCCGCCGGCCCTTGGCGGATACGGTGACCGTTCCCGAAAAGCCGGCGAAAACCGTGGACTTGGCCGCCGTGACCTTGCCCCAGACCAGAGTTCCGCGGACCGCGGCCACGGCCGAGGGCGTCGTGATGCGGAGCCTCATGCCGAAGGGGAGCTTCGTGCCCAGCCCAAGGAGGAACTCGCCGATCTGGACCTTCATGTCGCGGTTGGAGGGGGAGCCTCCCAGCGTGACCTGCGTATTCTCGCGGAGCAGGAGCGCGGCGCCGTCGGCAAAAACGACGTGGGCGATCGCCCCGGCCCCGGTGCGGACCCGGTCTCCCAGGAGGAGACCATTGCCCTCCGCGGCGAGGACCTCTTCCTTGAGCCCTTCGGGCCGCACGAAAACCTCGCCCAAGATGGCGGCGAGGGTCGCGTCGGCAACTCCCGTGGGGGCGGGAGAGGCGGCTGCGAGACGGGCGGCGAGGAGAAGGGCGGCGGCGATTACGGTCATTTTTCCCCCAACAGGTGTCTCTGCCAGAACAGGGCCACGGCTTCATCCATCTGGTCGCGGTTGGACTTGCGAACAAAGCCATGCCCTTCGTCCTTGGCGAGCATGTACCACACCTGGCGTTGCTTGGCGCGGACCGCGCGGACGATCTGCTCGGCCTCCCCGGCCGGGACGCGGGGGTCGTTGGCCCCTTGCACCACGAAGAGCGGCGCGTCGATCAGGCCGGCGTTCGCCGTCGGGGAAATCCCTTCGAGGAAGCGGCGCATCGCGGGGTCGCGCTCGTCGCCGTACTCCACCCGGCGCAGATCGCGGCGGTAGTCGCGGGTGTTCTCCAAAAACGTCACGAAGTTGCTGATGCCGACGATATCGACGCCGGCGCGCAGGCGGCCGCGGAAAGTCGCCAGGGAGGCCAGGGACATGTAGCCGCCGTAGGAGCCTCCGTAGACCGCGGCCCTAGAGGAGTCCAGTTCCGCCCGCGTCGCGGCCCAATCCAGGAGGGCCCCGATGTCCTTGACGGAGTCTTCGCGTTGGAACCCGTTGTCGAGGAGAAGGTAGCTCTTCCCGTAGCCCGAGGAGCCCCGGACGTTGGGCATGAGCACCGACAGCCCCAGCTCCGAGACCCAGTATTGGACCGTGGGGGAGAACCAGGGGCGCGATTGGGCCTCGGGGCCTCCGTGGATGAGGACCACGAACGGCCGTTTTCCCGGCGACTTGGCCTGGTACCACCAGCAGGGGATAAGGCGGGGCCGGCCGCCCGGCGCGTCGAAAGTGGGGTAGCGCACGAGGACCGGCTCGATGAATTTCGCCGCGGGCAGTCCGCCGGTCTCGCTCTGCGTCCAACGCGTGAGGGCGAGGGTCTGCGCGTCCACGGTGTAGGCGTCTCCCGGGGAACGGGCGCTGGTGAGCGTGAAGGCCAGGCGCCGGCCGTCGGCCGAGAATCCCAGATTGCCGATGAGTCCCGCGGGCAGGCCCGGCACGCGGCGCCGGCCCTTGGGTCCGAGCAGGTAGAGATCGTTGGCCCCGTCGGCGTTGACGGCGAACGCCGTCCGCGTCCCATCGCGGGAAACCTCCAACTCATCCACATCCCAGGGGATGTCCGAGGTGAGCCAGCGCACCTTCCGGCTGGCGAGGTCGAGGCGCCCCAGGGTCATGAACTCGCGGCCTTCGTCGGAGGTGAAGGTGACCCCCGCCCCGCCCGCCGACCAGAGGGCCGAGCCGTAGGCGACCTTCGCGCCGGGCGCGGTTTCGAAGAGGGCTTTCACGGCCCCGGTCTTGACGTCAAGGATGTGGGGATAGGTCTCATGGATCGAGACGTATTTGTTGACCAGAAGGCGCAGTCCGTCCGGGGACCAATCGAGGATCTCCCAATTGCCCTCGTTTTCCCGAACCCGGCGAGGCGGGCCCGAGTCCGGGTCGAGGACGTAAAAGTCCATGTCCTTGCCGTTGCGGGAGTTGTTCACGAATGCCAGGAGGTCGCCACCCCGGGACCACCGGACGGATTCATGGCGGGACTTGCCGTCGGTAATCAGCCGTGAGGCGCCGTCGCCGAAGTCGTAGAGGTAAAGCTGGTAGTCTTCGGCGCCGCCCCGGTCCGTGGAGTAGACGGCTTGCCGACGGCCGGGCCGCAGCCGCGCCCCGCGGACCGGCTCTTTGAGGAAGGTGATCTGGCGGCGCGCCCCCAGAGGTCTGTCCACCCAGTGGAGTTGGCTGGTTTCGCCGAAGCGCGTGGCGATGAGCATGCCCTGGCCGGCGGCGTCAAGCTCCGCGAGGGAGACGCTGCGGGTGTTCTGGTACTGGAGCATGCGCTCCGAGAGGGCGGGGGGAATCTCGGGGACGTCTTCGAAACGAAGGTTTCCGGCGGTCCGGCTGCTTATCGCCGTTTGGGCGGCGGCGTGGACGGCGAAGGCGAGGGCCAAAGCGAGCACGGCAAAGAGTGTACTACTCGCGGTAATGATTTTCCAGGTCCGCGTCGAGGTTTCCCTTGGGCCCGAGGGCTCTCCGGGCGACGTGGCGCAACAGCCCGCCGCCCAGATAGGCCAAGGCATGCCATTGCCGCAGGCGCGGATGGGACCTGAGCAGGCGGCGCAACGGGCGGGGAGGACGCGGCCATGGGGGCACCGGGCCGACCGGCTCGCCGGCGAGGGTCTCCAGATGCGTCCGGCACGGGGCGCGAGCGCCCAGTTTGAGGCAGACGGCGTTGGTCGTGGCTTCGGCCATCATGCGGAAATCCGACATCTTGCCGCCCCCGATCGTGATGAGCCCGGGGGTATTGTCGCGGGTCTCGTGGTCGAAGACCTCGAATTCCCGGGAGAGGAGCCGCTCGTCCCCGGCTTGACCCAGGATGGGGCGGGCGCCCACCATGGTGGCGTCATGGGCGGCCGGCCAATCCGGGAAATAGAGGCGGGCCGACTCCCGGAGGTAGCGGATCTCCTCCTCGGCGGTCGCGATCCGGTCGGGCTCGGGGGGGGCGTCGAGGTCCGTGGGGCCCAGGAGGGTTTCCGCGCCCACCGGCAGGATGAAGACATAGCGGCCCCCGCCCTCCCCCTCGAGGAGAAGGCCGTAGGGCTTCAGCGTCCGCCGATAGATCAAGTGCGTGCCCTTGCGAAGCCGCATCGGGATGGAGAGACCCGCGAGGCCGGCCACGCGCCCGATCCAGGGGCCCGCCGCGTTGATCACGACCCGCGCCGAGAGGGCGCCCTCCGGGGTCCTGACCCCGGTCACCCGGGAGCCGTCCTGGAGGAGCCCCGAGACGCCGAGGCCCTCGCGGGTCTGGGCGCCGTGCCGGCGCGCGGAGTCCATGTTGGACTCCACCAGGGCCACCGGGTCCACCGTCCATTCGTCGAAGACCGCCGATCCGACGAGACCTTCGGAACGCAAGCCGGGGAAGAGCTCGAGGGTGCGCCGCGCCGAAAGCCGCAGGTGCGGTCGGCCGCCCTTCATCCTTTGGAAGGCGTCGTAGGCCTCGAGGAGGGTTTCGACGGTCTCGATGCCGTGGTCATGCCACCGGTAGACCGGCCAGGCCACCGGCAGGCGCCGCAGCAGGGGGCGCGCGATCCGCACGATATGCCCCGAATCCCAGGCCGTGGCATGGGTGGTGAGGCGGTCATAGAGGAGGTAGCGCATGCCGCCGTGGATCAGGCGGCTGGAAGCCGCCGTCGTCCCGCGTCCCGGGCGTCCGCGCTCCACGAGCAGGGTCTTCAAGCCCCGCATGGCGCAATCGCGGGCGACCCCGGCCCCGGTGATCCCGCCGCCGATGACGATGACGTCGAAGTCCATGCCGGGATGTTACCAAATGGGCCTGACGACGATTTCCTATAATGCCCCATGGCGCGACGGAAATTCTATCTCGGCGTCGCCTTGGCCGCCACCCTGATCCTGGCGGGGGGGACCCTGCTGCGGCGCCTGCTGCAGGGCCTGCCCGACTTCCGTTCCCTTGAGGATTATACGCCCGCGCTCACCACGCGGATGTTCGACGCCAACGGCGAGAGCATCGCCGAGTTGTTCATCGAGAAGCGCGCCCTGCTGCCGCTGGCTCAGATCCCGGCCGATATGCAGAACGCCGTCCTGTCGGTGGAGGACGACCGGTTCTTCACGCATTGGGGAGTCTCGCCGCGCGGCATCATCAGGTCGGCCGTCGCCAACTTCTTGGCCCGGCGGTTCGTGCAGGGCGGATCGACGATCACCCAGCAGCTCTCCAAGCAGATCTTCCTGACCCGCGAGAGGACCCTCGTGCGCAAGATCAAGGAAGTCCTCCTGGCGGTGCAGATCGAGCGCGACTTTTCCAAGCCCGAGATCCTCCAGTTCTACCTCAATCAGGTCTATTTCGGGGAAGGGGCGTACGGGGTCCAGGCCGCGGCCCGGATCTACTTCGGCAAGGAGGTCAAATCCCTCACTCTCCCCGAGTGCGCCTTGCTGGCGGGGCTGATCCGGGCCCCCCGCGGGTATTCGCCGTTCAACCACCCGGACCGGGCGCGGCGGCGGCGGGCCGTCGTTCTCCAGCGCATGGTCGAAGAGCGCAAGATCACCGACGACGAACGCAACACGGCGACGGCCGTGCCCCTGCCGCTGGCGAAGCCCGACATGGTGATCTCGGAGGCGCCGTTCTTCGTCGAGCACGTGCGGGCCAGGCTCGAGCGGCGCCTGGGGACCAACGCGATCTGGAGGGGAGGCCTCAAGATTCACACCACCCTCGATCTCAAGCTTCAGAAGATCGCCGAGAGGATCATGGAGAAGGGGCTCGCCGAGTTCGATGAAAAAGCGGCGAAGGAGTGGGAGCTCAAGAGAGACGAGGAGGACGCCGGCGAGGATGGCGTCGAGGTGTCGACGGTCCCGCCCAAGATCCAAGGGGCTTTCCTGCTTCTCGACGTCAGGACCGGCGCCGTCAAGGCCATGATCGGGGGCCGCGACTCCAAGTTCAACCGCGTTTCTCAGGCCCAGCGCCAGCCCGGCTCGACTTTCAAGCCCTTCGTCTGGGCGGCGGCGATCAACTCCGGGATGACGGCGGCCTCGCTCGTGCAGGATCAGCCCCTGGCGTTTTACTTCGACGGCCGGGATTGGCGCCTGCTGGAGGGCGCGACGGACCAGTACTCCATCAACCTGGCCACCGCCCCGTTCGCGGAGTCCCCCGACTTCAAGATCTGGGTGCCCAACAACTTCGACGGGAAATTCCTCGGCGTGATCACGCTCCGTCGGGGTTTGGCCCTCTCTCGGAACATCGCCTCCATCAACCTCATCAACCAGATCGGACCGCCCTTGGCCGTGGACTTGGCCCATCGGGCCGGCATCCGCTCCGAACTCGAGCCCGTGCCCGCGCTGGGGCTGGGGGCCTCGGTGGTCAGTCCCTTGGAGATCGCCTCCGCCTTCGGGACCTTCGCACACGGCGGAATCCACGTCCTGCCCTATACCGTTTCCCGCATCGAGGACGCCTCCGGGCGGGAGCTCGAAAGGCAGGTCCCCGTCGAGGTTGAGGCGATGTCGCCGCAGGTGGCCTATCTCATGACCAACCTCATGAAGGGCGTGGTCCTGTCGGGCACCGGCATCCGCGCGCGGGAATTGGCGCTCAAGAAACCCCTCGCCGGAAAGACCGGGACCTCCAACGACAACCGCGACCTCTGGTTCATCGGCTACACCCCGGACCTGGTGGCCGCGGCGTGGATGGGCTACGACGACTTTTCCTCGCTGGGCAAGAAGGACTGGACCGGAGGCTCGACGGTGCTCCCGTGGTGGACCGCCATCATGGAGGAAGTGCTCAAGGACTACCCCAAACGCGATTTCCCCGTTCCCCAGGGAATCGTCTTCCACCGCATCGACGGCGAAACCGGACAGTTGGCCCTCCCGACCTGTCCCCGCAAGGTCCTGGAGGCCTTCATCGATGGGACTCAGCCCACCCAGTTTTGCGACGCCGACCACTCACGGCCCCTGCACCTGGTCCCCGGCACGGTTCCGGGCACCTACCGGCCTCTGCCGATGCCGGCGACGGGGCCCGCGACCGCCGACGACGAGCTGATTCCCCTGCCCGACGATGAGCAACTCCGCCGCCGGGACCCCGGGGAGTTGGAGGAGCCGGTCCTCATCGAGTGACGGGGTCACGTCTGACACATTCGGCCGTCGCCGCCGCTAGACCGTCTCCGGGTGCTGGTGCGGAGGAGAGATCGCGGCCGGAGCTGTAGATGTCTAGAGTTGGGCAGCCGGTGATGATGGGCAGGCGGGACTCTAAGACCGGCCGAGTCTAGGCGGCATCCTTCTGCGAGGCCGCCTCCTTGATGAGGGTCATGGCGATCTCGTTGCGCTGGATCTGGTTGGTGCCTTCGTAGATCTGGGTGATCTTGGCGTCGCGCATGTATTTCTCCACCGGGAAGTCGCGCATGTAGCCAATGCCGCCGCACATCTGCACGCAGTCGGTCGTGATCTTCATGGCGGCGTCCGAGCAGAAGACCTTGCACATGCCGCTTTCCTTGGTCCAGCGCTGGGTGCCGAGCGACTTCATGGCGTCGTAGACCGGGATGTTCTCGGCCAACCCCTTTGAGAGGGCGGGCTTGAAACTGGAGTCGAGGGCGCGGGACGTGACATAGAGTAGCGCGCGTCCGGCCTCGATCAAGGTCGCGCAGTCGGCCAGCATGTGCTGGATGGCCTGGAAGGAGGAGATGGGTTTGCCGAACTGGTGGCGCTGCCGAATATAAGGGATCGTTTCATTGAGCGCGCCCTGGGCGATGCCCAAGGACTGGGCCCCGACCAGGGGCCGCGACATGTCGAAGGTGGCCTGCGCGACGAAGAGCCCGTAGCCCTCGCCGTAGAGGATGTTTTCCTTGGGGATGCGGCAGTTCTGGAAGACGAGTTCGTAGGTCCCGTTGGCCCGTAGGCCCATCTTCTCTTCTTTCTT
>CAYJXJ010000056.1:0-24599 GCA_964374095.1 uncultured Elusimicrobia bacterium | reverse complement strand
CCCTGGGTGAAGTCGGGAGAAAAACCCGTGGCGAACTCCTCGCCGCGTGTACTAGCCCTTCCCTCCCTTTCCGCCGTCGCCGCCCCCGGAGCCGGGGTCTGAGGAACCGCCGCCCTTGCCGCCCCCGCCGCCCCCGCCGCCTTTCCCGCCCCCACCGCTTTTCCCGCCGTCGCCGCCCTTTCCGTCCCCGCCGCCTTTCCCGCCGTCTCCGCCCTTGCCGCCGTCTCCGCCCCCGCCGCAATACTTGGCGTTTTTCCCGGTGCATCCGGGGGGCGGTTCGGAGACCTTCTCGCAGTGCTTGGCGGCGTCCTCCTGTTGCTGGAGGAGTTTGGCGGCGCGATGGAGGTCCACGAGCGCCTGGTTGGCCGCGCTGCTCCCTTGGGTCACGAGCGCGCTCCGAAGATCGGTGGGAGCGCGGGAGACCTGATCGAAGAACTTATCGGCGGCGACGACCAGAGCGACGCCGTCGGCCAAAGCGGCATTGAGCTCGCCGGCGTCCTCGGGAAGGTTGAGCTTCGAAACGTCCTCCGCGATCTTGGCTAGCGCCTCGCGGCGCGCGTTGATGTCGTCGCCCAGGCTCTCGGCCTGGGAGCGTTCGGCGGCAGTGAGAAGGTCCCACGGGAAGCCTTGGAGGCGTTCGTATAAATCATCGAGCATGCGGGTCTGCTGTTCGATCCGTTCGATCCCCGTCCTGGCCCACTTGGGCCTTTCGGGATCCAAGACTCCCGGAGCCTGATCGGCGATGATCTTTAGCTCGGCTATGAGGGAGGGCGCCCGGCGGGCCTGCTGTTCCCGCGCTTGCGAGATCGAACTGAATATTCCCGCGTGCCGCGCCAAGCCGATCGCGGCGCGATCGTGGCAATCGGCGATCCAGGGTTTGTCGTGGTCGGGGGCGCCCTCATCGTCGCGGAGAGTCTCAAGGCAGGTCTCGGCGCGGCCGAGTTCCTCTTTCCCGGAGCGGGCTGAGTCGGAAAGTCCTTGGAGAGATCCGGCAAAAACACGCAATTCCTGGGCCAGGTCCCCGCGGTATTTGGCGAAGTGGTCCGCGTCCGAGTTGATTTGGCGCTGGAGATCGGCAAGTTTGGGCTGCGAACTCGTGAGGATTCGTTTCGATCGTCGGGACATGGAGAGGACCAGCCGCAAGGCGGGCTTGGCGACCTGGGATGTCAGCAGCTTGATTTCGCGCCGGAGTGCGTCCTTGAGTTCCCGGATCTTGGAACTGGTCGTCTTGTCCCCCGGGCCGCCATAGGCGCACGTGGGTCCGCCCCCGCCCCCCCCGCCCCCCCCGCCCCCGCCCCCGCCGCCATCCCCGCCGCCCGTCGGATTGTTCGTCGGCGCGCCCCCGCCGGAATTGGACTGGGGCTTCCCGGTCGAAGGGCCGGTATCCGTGGCGTCGGCGGTCGTTCCCCCTTCCACGGCCGCGGCGCTGGTTCCCCCGACCCCGCCGGCTCCGGGAGCCGCGGTCGCGATCCTGGCCCCGACCCCCACGGCGCGGCGGCCGGCTCCACGGCCCGCGGCGGCATCGACCCGCTGCGAACCCGTGACGGCCCTTGAATCCGACGACGAAACGGTTTGCCCGGGAGCGGACCCCGAGCCCGCGGCCGCGCCGCCGGCTTGTCCCGGACGCCCCGACAGGCCTGGCGCGGCCAGCAATCCCGCGGCGGATCCGTCTCCCGGCGACAGCGAAGACGCCGCCCTGTTGCTGGTCCAGGGCGCGGTCTGGGGCGCCGCGGGGACCCCGTCGAGCCCGAGGTCGGCGGCAGGGGAGGGTATCCTTGCGCCGCCGGCCGCTGCCGAAGCGGCCGGATCGGCCGGCGCGGCGCTGGGGGCGGCCGGATCGGTGGCGCGAGCGTTAGTCCACGGAGAAGGGCGCTGGCTGCGACCGCGAGTTAGGTAGTCGGCGGGCAGGTCCGAGCCGGGTTTGCGGAAGGTCTCACCGCTGTGGCGCCAGTTGCCCTCCGACCTAAAGCTGATTCCCCAAGCGAGGAGCACGAAGAGGCTCATCCCGCCTACCAGGCCGTACGTGGCGCGCGGATTCTCATGGAGATGCCTTGATATCGCCGCAAGCGCCTTCCACGCTTTATCCATCAGGAGGGTCCTCCATCCGCTCGCCTACCTCCTATAGTGTAACCCCAGTTACCCTGAGGTTCAATCCCTTTGCCAAATTTTTACTTAGGGTCACATCCCCATAAACGAGCCGCCCCGCGGGAACCGCGGGGCGGCATTTTGACGGGAGGGACCGGCGCTTCCAATTATTGGGGGCGCAGGCGCCTACTTTTGGAGGTTCATCCTCCAGGAGCTGTAATTCGCCTTCGCCCGGTTGTAGGAGCCGGTCGCGACGCTATAGGCCTGACCGACGCCCTTGGAGATGCCGGCGATGAAGCCGCTGCGATAGCCCTCGACCAGCGCCGTCCAGGCGCCGCCGAAGAAGCCGATCAGCATGGAGCCGCCGACCGTGAGCATCGCCGCCGCCGCCAGTCCCTGCAGAACGGGCAGGGATATCGCGGCCAGCACGACTCCAGCCGTGACCACGAGGGCCGCCGGGATGGAGAAGGCCTTGGGCCACTTGCCCGTGCGATCGAAGAGCTGGGCGAGAGGCTTGACGATGAAGTTCATCCCCATGGAGCCCAGGAAGGGCAGGACCACGACCAAGGCGGCCGCGAGGCCCGCGATCGCCGCGGCCGAGAGGCCGCGGAGCGCGTGACCGATGGGGGTGAGGACATGGGTGTAGAAACCTTCCAGGACATCCGCGACCCAAGAAGCGATATCCTTGATCGCCTCCCAGGCGGCGTTAGCCAAGTCCTTGACGAGGTTCCAGACCGCTTCGGCCGCGTTCTTGATCGCGGTCCAGAGGTCGGAAACCAAGTCTCGGATGAAGCGGCCGACGGCCTTGAGGCCTTCCCAAACGGCGTTGGCGACGTCCTTGACGAAGGTCCAAACCGCCTTGGCCGCGCGCTTGACGAGGTTCCACGCGTCGATGGCCAGGTCGCGGATGAACTTCGCGACTTCCTTGACCGCCTTCCAGATGTTCTTGGCGATGGGAACGACGAGCTGCTGCCAGGCGTCGACGGCGAGCGCGACCGGGGCGAGAAGCCCGGCCATGACGGCCGCGGCTCCGGCCTTGGCCGCTCCGCCCCATTCCTTCTTTCCGAGCAGTTCGACGAAGTCCTGCGAGTAACGGATGCTCGACACCAGGACCGTGGTGGCGTAAAGGCTGATGAGGGCCGCCGAGCCGTGGTCGGCTCCGCCGAGCTGGTGGGCTAGGCCGTGGGTGAGGCTGCTGACGCCGCCGATGACGAGGAGGTCGGTCAGGGTCTGCCACTTGCTGGGGCCGGACTTGCCTTCGGAGGAAGTCCCGGAGGGACCGGCCGGAGGCACCGCGCGCGAGCCGTCGGCTTGAGCCTGGGGCTGGGCGGGAGTCAGCTCGGTCTCGGAGGGACCGGCATCGACGCCCATGGCGGGCACGAGGCTGTCGGAGGCCTTGCGATTGGCCCCGTCGAACTGGATCCTTCCTTTATAGACTTGAGCGCCCATCTCGGCGCCGTTGGTCTCGGTGGGGCCGGCGATTTGGGATTCGGCGCCATTGCCGATGAAGCTCATGAATTCCTGGACTCCCGCGGTCTCGGCCGCGCGGCCGAGAACCTGGGCGGCGGCCTGGTCGGAAGGGCCGGCATTCGGCGCGACCCGCTCGGATTCGAGGGTCAACCCCTCGACCGGGGCGAGCCGCCCGATCTCGCCGACCCTGCCCTCGATAGAGGGTCGGACCGTGGGACCGGCATCGATGCCGATGACCGAGCCCGAGAGGTTGGCGCGGGAACTAAAGGAACCGAGGTTGCCGCCCCCGATGCCCGAGTTTACGTTGACGGGAGATACGCCGCGGGTTCCGGTGTTGCCCTGGACCCCGACGTTGCCGCGTCCTAGATTCTGCGCGGATGCGGCCATGATGCCCAAGCCCGGTACGAAAGCGGTCTGGGCGAGGACGATGGCAATCGCCAGCGCCTTGCGGAAGCTCTTCATAGTGTTGACCCCCTGATGATTGTTCATGCGACGCATCCATTGTACCGCGGCCCCCCATGTGCCCCTCTGGGTCCTCGGCCCCAACGCGGGTTTGTTTTTTGGCCCAGGGGTCCCGCGGCGATGGTCCTAGGACCAGGGGCCGGTGTCCTAGGTCCCCCCCCCGGCCCGGCCAATTTCGTAGAATCCTCGAATGAAGGCCGTCTTGTACAACTCTCTGAGCCGCAAGAAGGAGGAGCTCGCTCCCCTTCATCCCCCCGAGCTGGGGCTCTACACCTGCGGTCCCACCGTCTACAACCATCAGCACGTCGGCAACTACCGCACCTACATTTTCGAGGATATTTTAAGGCGGGTCCTGGAACTCTCCGGGCTCAAGGTCAAGCACGTGCGCAACGTCACCGATGTGGGACATCTCACCAGCCAGGCCGATGAGGGCGAAGATAAGATGGAGGTGGGGGCCGCCCGCGAAGGCAAGACCGCCTGGGAGGTCGCCAAGTTCTACACTGAGGCCTTCAACGCCGATTGCCGCGACTTGCGGCTTCTCGCGCCGCATGTGGACTGCAATGCCACGGACCATATTCCCGAGCAGATCGCCCTGATCCGCCGGTTGGAGGAGCGCGGGTTCATCTATAAGACTTCCGACGGTCTCTACTTTGACACGAAACGCTTCCCGGATTATGGGCGCCTGATCGGCCGGAGTCATCTTGAAGGTCTTTCGGAGGGCGCCCGAATCCAGGCGAACCCGGAGAAGCGCGCTCCCACGGATTTCGCGGTCTGGAAATTCTCCCCCGCCGGGAGCCGGCGGCACATGGAGTGGGACACGCCCTGGGGCCGGGGTTTCCCGGGCTGGCATATCGAATGCAGCGCCATGGCCATGAAGTACCTGGGCGAGACTTTCGATATCCATTGCGGCGGCGTGGATCATATCCCCATCCATCACACCAACGAGATCGCGCAGGCCGAGGGAGCCACGGGCAAGCCCTTCGTCCGGATCTGGATGCACGGGGAGTTCCTGCTCATGAACGCGGCCAAGATGGCCAAGTCCCAGGGAGGCTTCATCACCCTCGCCCACCTCAAGGACAAGGGTTTCGATCCCTTGGATTTCCGCTACCACTGCCTGACGGCCCACTACCGAAAGCAGCTCGATTTCACCTGGGAGTCCCTGGAGTCGGCGCGGACCGCGCGGCGGCGCCTGCGGGACCTGGCCCGATCCTTGCCCGCGGCGGCGGGGGAGGGCTGCCCGCATCAGGAGGCTTTTCGGACGGCAGTTGACGACGATCTCAACGCCCCGGCCGCGCTCGCGGCGGCATGGGACTGCGCGAAGGGCCGGGAGCGGCCCGCGCAGCGGCGCGCGACTCTCGAAGCCGCGGAGGGCGTTTTCGCGCTCGGCCTCTTCGAGGCCGAAGGCCGGGACCTGACGGCCGAGGAGTCCTCACTGTTGGAGGAGCGCGTTAAGGCCCGTGCGTCCAAGGACTTCGCGCGCGCCGACGAACTGCGAGCCCGTCTCGACGCCCTCGGGATCGTGGTCGAGGACACGCCGAAAGGCCAGAAATGGCGCCGGAAATAGCGGGGCCTCCGCGCTGGTTCGGCGGTCCCCACGCCGTGGGTGAGATACTCCGGGTCCGGCCCGGGGATGTGCAGGAGTTGTGCGTGGCGCAAGACTCCGAGCGCGAGTCGCCCCGGATCGGGAAGCTCATCGTTCTGGCCCGGTCCCGCGGCCTGCGCGTGCGCTTCGCCCGTCCCGGTGAGCTCGACCGGCTTTGTCCGGAGGGGCACCAGGGGGTGGCCGCGCTCGCGCGCGAGCGCCGGGTCCAGGGGCTCGACGCCTATCTCGCCGGCCTCGACGAGGCGTCGCGGCGGGAAGCCGTGATCGTGGCCTTGGACTGCATTCAGGACCCTCACAACCTTGGGGCCATCGCCCGTTCGGCGGCCAACCTCGGCGCCGCGGGGCTCCTCGTTCCGGACCGGCGCAGCGCCCATTCCTCGCCGGCCGCCGTGCGCGCCTCGGCCGGAGCCCTGGAGCGCATCCCGGTATTTACGGTCGTCAACCTCGCCCAGGCGCTGGCCCGTTTCCGGGAGGCCGGCTTCTGGGTCTATGGGGCGGACATGGAGGGGCGGCCCGCGTGGGAGGTCGAGCTCAAGCCTCCCTTCGTGTTGGTGATCGGCTCGGAGGGGGAAGGGCTGCGGGCCCTCGTCAAGAAGAGCTGCGACGCGCTGTTGACGATACCGCAGGCCGCGGCGGGCGTGGCGAGCCTCAACGCCTCCTGCGCGGCCAGCGTTCTTCTCTATGAGGTCCGCCGCCAGGCGGCGATGCCTTCCGGCGGGGCATGAGCGGAATGTCCTGATGGATCATTGCCACGCCGCTCCGGCCTCCGATTCAACCCGGCCGTTAGCCGCCGCCTTCGGGCTTACCGCCGTGGTTTTTCTGGCCGAATTGTGCGGCGGCTGGTGGACCGGGAGCCTGGCGCTCATGGCCGACGCCGCTCACATGGGCGTCGATCTTTTGGCCCTGGGAATCGGGATATTCGCCTCGCGCATGTCGCGGCGGCCTCCGGACGCCAAGCGCACCTTCGGCTATCAGCGCGTCGAGGTCCTGGCCGCTCTGGTCAACGGAGGCCTGCTCCTGGTCGCGACCGGCGTGATCCTCCGGGAGGCCTATGAGCGGTTCTACGCGCCGCGAGACGTGAGGGCGGCTCCCATGCTCGCCATCGCGGCGGTGGGCCTGATCTCAAACGTTATTTCCGGGGCGATCCTGTATGCGGCCAGCAAGTCCAATCTCAACCTGCGGGCGGTTTTTCTGCACGTGGCGTCGGACGCCCTGGGGTCCTTGGGCGCGATCGGGGCCGGCGCGGTCATCCTCGCCACGGGCTGGACGCGCGCCGATCCGGTCGCCTCCGGGCTCATCTGCGTGATCATCGTGACCAACTCCATCCTTCTAGTCCGCGACTCGGTGCATATCTTGCTGGAAGGGGCGCCGTCCCATCTCGATCTCGACCAGATCCGCGCCGAGCTCGCGGCCCTTCCCGGGGTCGTCGAGGTGCACGACCTGCACCTGTGGTCCCTGACGCGCGGCAGCGAATCCCTGAGCGGCCATCTGGTGGTCGAGAAAGGCCGGGAGCCCGCGGGGGTGCTCGATGCGGGCGGGGCCATGCTTCGCGAAAAGTTCGGCCTCTCCCACGTGACCCTCCAGATCGAATCTTAAGGTGCCAGCTATTGTCGAGTTGTCGAGTTGACAGGTTGAATCCGACCGGGTCGTTCTCCGCCTGGCTCCTCCCGGCCTTCTACATGTTCCGGACGAGACAGACGCCGTTCCATTTGATCGGCCTGGGCGCGGTCGGCCGGCTGGGGTTGATCGCGGACTACTTGGCCCGCCCGGAGCTTCTGTCGGAGACCGGAGAGTCCTTGCCCGGCCCCGATGGCTATGGCGACAGCCCCTATCCGCTGCTCACCCGCACCTTGATTTGCGAGTCGGCGCCGCCCGCGTCCCGGGCCGGGGCGACCGGAGACTTGTACCGGAACCTCGAACGCGAGCCCTCCGGTCCCCGGCTGATCATCGGCACCGGCGGCATGGTCGCGGACTTCTTGGACGCGGCGGCTCCCGGTCCGGATGAGGGGATTCTGGTATTCACGGGCGGTCCGTCGGGACGGCATCGCCCGGCTATTCAGGACCTCTTGAAGCGCAAGGGCGATCTCGGTCTGTGGGTCGAGTTGGGGCCCCCGGAAACTTCGGGCGGAGCGCGGCCGCTGAGATGCCATCGTTACGTCCGGGAGGGAGCAGCCTCGGCGCTGCTGGCCCGTTTCGACGGCGCCCGGCTTCGCATGACGGTCCTTCCCGGGTGGAACTTCCTCCAGCCTTCGGAGCCGGTCCGGCGTCAGCGGCTGACGGTGGAGGAGCCTCCTCGCGGGCACAAGACATCCGGCGCTTGAGAGGCGCGTGTCATTTCCTTTATAATCAGGGTCGCCCGCGCGATGGCGCGGGACCTGCGCCTCCAATTAGTGGGCGCAGGCACAACGGAGGCCCACAATGCGGCATATCATCCTCGCGGCGGTTCTGGTCCTGGCGCCCTCGGCCCAGGCCGCCAAGTACTCGATCGACAAGGACCATTCGAGCGTTTCCTTCAAGATACGGCACCTGGTCTCGATGGTGCGGGGGGGATTCAACGATTTCTCCGGCACCCTGGAGTTCGATGAGGCGACCCCCTCCAAGGCCGGGGTTTCGGCGGTGATCCAGACCGCCTCCATCGACACGCGCAACTCGAAGCGCGACGACCACCTGCGCTCCGCCGATTTTTTCGACGCCGTCAAGTTCCCCACGATCACCTTCAAGAGCGGCCGGGTGACCCCGGCGGGCAAGGGGCGCTACATGGTCGGGGGAACCTTTTCCATGCACGGGGTGGAGAAGCCCGTGACCTTGACCATGGAGTATTCGGGGAAGGTCAAGGATCCCTGGGGCAACACCCGGGCCGGCTTCTCGGGCAAGACCGTCATCAACCGAAAGGACTTCGGCATCGTCTATAACAAGACCCTCGAAACCGGCGGGCTCATGCTGGGCGAGGAGGTCGAGGTTCAGTTGGACATGGAATGCATCGAGTCCAAGTAGCCGCGGCCGTCCTCCTCGGGCTGGCCGCCTCCTCGGCGCGGGCCGCGCCCAAGCTCGTGCTCGTGGTCTCGGTCGACCAAATGCGCGCCGACTACCTCGACAAGTACGGACCGCGATTCCGGGGGGCCTTCAAGACTCTTTACGAGGAGGGCGCGGTGTTCACGGACGCCCACCACCGGCACGTGCCCACCGAGACCGCCCCCGGGCACGCCGCTATCTTGACGGGGCGTTCCCCGGACCGGACCGGGATCGTGGCCAACGACTGGTGGGACCGCGTCACGGGCAAGACCCTCTACTCTCTGGCCGACGCCGTCCACGGGCAAGGGCCGGAGAATCTCGAGGCCTATACCCTCGGCGACATCCTCAAGTCGCGGACCCCGGGATCGGTCGTCTTGTCCCTGTCGATCAAGGACCGCGCGGCCATCCTCATGGGGGGACATAAGGCCGACGCCGCGATCTGGTTCGACAAGAAGAAGTTCGAATTCACCACGTCCTCCTACTACCGCCGCCCGGCCTGGCTCGCGGGCTTCAACGCCAAGCTCAAGGAGAAAGGAGCTCCCCTTGCCAAGCCAAAGGAGGATTTGGCCGAGAGCCCGCTCGCGGACCGGGTGTTGGTGGATTTGCTGGAACGGGTCCTCTTGGAGTATCCGCTCGGGGAGGACGCCGATCCCGATATCCTGGCCGTGAGCTTTTCCGGACCGGACTACGTGGGCCATGCCTACGGTCCCGATGACAAGCGCATGGACGAGCAGATGCTCCGCCTGGACCAGGGGCTGGGCGAATTCCTGAAGGTGCTCCTCACCCAGGTTCCCCGCAAGGACTTGGCCGTGGTCCTGACCGCGGACCACGGCGTCATTCCCATGCCCGAGGGTCCCACGGGGAAGAAGAGAAAGCTCCGCCGCGTCCTCTCCGAGGATATCGCCGTCCAGGCGGAGAAGGCCCTGCAGGAGTTCCATCCGGCCCCCGGGGAGAAGTGGGTCGCGGGTTTTTCCTTCCCGCACCTCTACTTGAACCGTCCCTTGGCCTTCCGCCGCGGCCTCAATTGGACCGAGTTCTTGGCGCGGGCCGCCGCCATCGTGGGGGCGCTCGACGGCCTGGCCCAAGCCTACGTGGCCGAGACCCTGACGACCTCGGAGGGGCTGGCGCCCCGCGGCTCGCCGGATGCCGAGATCCGGGCCGTCTATCGGCGCAGCGTCTTCCCCGGCCGTTCCGGCGACATCATCCTCCGGCCGGCGGAGGGAGTGCTCATCGCTTACGATAAGATCGAAACCACCCACGGGACGCCTTACGCCGACGACAGCCATGTCCCGCTGATCTTCTGGGGTGGGGACTTCCGCACCAGGCTCTTCGGCTCCGAGGTCCGGGTCACGGATATCGCGCCGACCTTGGCCAAGGTGTTGGGGTTCGACCTGCCGCCTGAGGAGGGCGGCCGGGTGCTGACCGAAGCCCTCCAGCGGCCGTGATCACAAAGGCTCTTGCGCTGGCCCTGGCGGCGTTTCCATTTGCGTCCGGGGCCTGGGCGCGCCCGCGGGAATTCCGGGAGGACGCCGGCCGCCGGCTGACGCGCTCTTGGCCCTCTCCCGCGGGCAAGGCCGAGCGGTATAAATCCGATCCGAAGTACCGCCGCGACCGCGAGGTGGACATCCGGCACGTCAGGCTTGAGATCGAGGTCGACATTTCCTCCAAGACCATCTCGGCAATCGCGATCCATCGCTTCACGGTTTTAAAGCCCGAGTTGGATCATCTCGCCCTGGACGCCAAGCGCCTCGACGTCAAGAAGGTGACCGACGGCAAAGGCAAGAACCTGGACTTCGAGACCGGGGAAGAAAAACTCACCGTCCATTGGGCAAAACCCCTTCCCGCCGGGGCCGAGGCGGAAATTCGCATAGAGTACTCCGCGTCTCCCGATCCCATGGGCCTGCATTTTTTCAAGGCCGATCCCCGCTACCCGGGCCGTCCGGACATGGTCTGGAGCCAAGGTGAGGCCGAGGAGAATTCCTTCTGGATTCCTCTCTACGACTATCCCAACGAGCGCTCCTCGACCGAGGTGCTGGCGACGGTCCCCGAGGGCTTTGCCGCGGTGTCCAATGGGCGTCTTATCTCATCAGGCACGGCGCCGGGGAAACCGGGCCGCGTCGTGTGGCACTGGCTGCAGGAGCGCCCGCATGTCTCGTATCTGATCACCCTGTCGGTGGGGCGCTTCGCGCGCGTCGCCCGGGCGGCCGTGGTCATGCAGGAAAGCCAGCCCCGCGATGTGCCGATGACGGCTTGGGTCCTCCCGGGCCGGGAGGAAGAGGCCCGCATCACCTTCGCCAAGACCCCGGCCATGGTGACGTATTTCTCCGAGCTCCTCGACACTCCCTTTCCGTGGGACAGGTACGATGAAGTCGCGGTCTATCAATTCCCGGGCGGCATGGAGAACACCGGGGCGACCAATATCCTCGACCGGGCCTTGATCGACAAGCGGGCCTCGCTCGACAACGATTCGGACGGGCTGATCTCCCACGAGCTCGCGCATTCCTGGTTCGGCAACCTGATCACCTGCAAGGATTGGTCGCACATCTGGATCAACGAGGGCATCACCTCCTACTTCCAGGCCCTCTGGAAGCTCAAGGACCAGGGACCCGACGAGTTCGCCTACGACATGTACTGGAAGGCCCAGGAGGTCTTCGGCGAGGAGGGATCCTACGCCCGCGCCACGGTCACGGACCGCTACGAATCCCCCGACGACATGTTCGACGCCCAAACCTACGAGAAGGGCGCCTGGATCACCCATATGCTGCGCAAGGAGCTCGGGGAGGAGCGCTTCTGGAAGTCCCTCAAGCTCTACATCAAGCGGCATAAGGACGGGGTGGCCGAGACCGAGGACCTCAGGCGCGCCGTCGAGGACGCCACGGGCCGCTCCATGCAGGAATTTTTCGGCCAATGGCTGTACTCCCCGGGGACTCCGAGCCTGAAGCTCGAATCCTCCTGGGACCAGTCGGAAAAGAAATTGACCCTGAAGATATCCCAAAAGCAGGAGCACGGCCGCTTCGTCCTAAAGCTTCCGATCGAGTTGGTCGGGCGGGCCGGCCGTCGGGTGACTGTCGATATTTCTAAGAAGGAAGAGACCTTTTCGTGGGAACTGCCGGCCCGCCCAAGGCAAATCCGCGTCGACCCGGACATGACCCTCCTGGCCGGCTACGAGCTCAAGTTCCCCGAGGAGATGCTCGTCGAGCAGCTCCGGACCGATCCCGCGGCGCAGGGCCGCATCCGCGCGGCGCGGACCCTGTCCGACAAGCCCGGCCCGAAGGCGTTCGCGGCCCTGCGAGAATGCATGCTCAAGGACAAGTTCTGGGGGGTCGCCGCCACCTGCGCTTCCGAGATCGGGTCGGTCGGAGGGGGCGCGGCCAGGGCGGCGCTGACGGAAGGCACACGTAACGCTCACCCGAAAGTCCGAAAGGCCGTGGCGGAAGCTCTGGGAGGATTTCTCCGCCAGAGGGAAGCCCTCGAGGCCCTGCGGCCTCTGGCGGAGAAGGACATGAGCGTGTCGGTGGAGGCGGCCGCCCTTTCCTCGATCGGGAAATTGCGTCTAGCCGAAGGGCGGCCGCTGTTGGAGTCAAAGCTCTCGGTCGACTCCTGGAACGATTCCGTCCGGCGGTCCGCCCTGAAGGCGCTGGGGGAGTTGAAGGATGATTCCTTGCTGCCCTTGCTTCAAGACTGGGCTTCGGTGGGAAGGCCTTACCGTGTGCGGCAGGCGGCGTTGGAGGGGCTGGGAAAAGCGGGTGAAGACAAAGAGGGAGTTCGCGACTTCGTCGCGAACTGCTTGGAGACCGACGAGGATCGGGGGGTCATGGGGGCCGCGATCGGGGCGCTGACCTCCCTGGGCGATCCGCGGGCGAACTCGAGCCTGTCCCGGATCGCGGCGCGGGACCTCGATCCCTCCATGAAGCGCCGCGCCTCGGAGGCGATGGAGTCCATCCGCGAGGGGCGCAAGGGCAAGGTCTCGGAGCTCGCCGAGCGGGTCGACAAGCTCGTCGATCAGCTCGAGAAAATCGAGAAGAAGGTCTCGGAGCTCGAGAAGGGCAAGCGTTGACCGCGGCCGCCTGCCTGCTTCTCCTGGGCGGGGAGCTCGACGACCCCGCGGCCGCGCGCGCGCTGGCCCGGGCCTGCGGCCGGGTGGCCTGCGCCGACGGCGGGGTCCGCCACGCCATCCGCCTCGGGATCGAGCCGCGCTTCGTGATCGGCGACATGGATTCCCAACCCCGCCGGCGCCCCGCCTGGCGGGAGACGGTCTACTGGTGCGATTTCGACGAGGGGCGAAACGACTTCGAGAAATCCCTCGACTTTCTCTTGGGCATGGGGGTCCGCGACGTGTACGTAGCCGGCGCCTTAGGCGGGCGCCTCGATCATGAGTTGGTCAACCTCGCGGTCGCGGAGGCGTGGGGCTTGCGCTTGCGCCTCACCTTGGTCGGCCGCGGGAAGGCCTGTCTTCTGGGACCGGGCCGACACCGAGTGGCTATCGGGCGTGGCCGCGTTTTCTCGCTGGCGGGTCGCGGCCCGTCGACCAAGGTGACCTTGAGGGGCGGCCGCTACGACCTGACGCGTCAGGCCCTCGTCCCGGCAAGCCGGGGCTTGAGCAACGCGGCCAAGGGCCCGGTGGTCTTGACGGTGCATGCCGGCGCCGTCTGGCTGACCGTGGGGAATTCAAGCGGGGGGGGATGATGGCAATTCGACTGGCCGTTATGGATGGAGACGACGAGCTGGGCTTGGTGGCGACCGAGACCGAGGACGATTACTGCTATTTCAAAGATTCGGTGCACGCGGCGCTGGAGGATGGGGAGTTCGGCTCGGGCTTCCCGACATTCATGAACAAGTTCGACGGCCAATGGTCCGCCGAGGAGGTCCCGGCCCTCCAGCGGGACCTGGAGGCGATCGCCGCGGCCATGAAGAAGCTTCCCCCCAAGCCCCTGGACAACAACTGGTCGAGCAAGCTGGCCGGTTCGGGACGGCGGCCCGCTAATCTCTACGAGGTCTTCATCGACTCCGAGGGCAAGCCCCTTCTGGGGCGGCTCCTCGAGCTTTGCGCCCTGGCGCGGGAGAAGGGAAAGCCCATCGAGTTTAGCTGAGGCTGGATGCTCTCCGGCCTCGACCTCGGCATCTTCGCGGGCTTTCTCGCCGCGGTACTCGGCTTGGGATTGGCCGCGGCGCGGCGGCGGCGGGAGGGGCTCGACGACTTCTTTCTCGCCGGACGCACCCTCACCCTGCCCTCCTTCGTCGCGACCTTGGTCCCCACCTGGTTCGGGGGGGTGCTGGGCGTCGGGGAGTTCACCTACCGCTTCGGGGTGAGCAACTGGCTCGTCCAGGGCGTGCCGTACTACGTCTTCGGCCTGCTCTACGCCTGGCTCCTGGCGGGCCGGGTGCGCGGGGCGTCCGGCCGGACCCTGCCGGATCACCTCGAGGCCGTCTACGGGCCGGGAGTGGCGATCGCGGCCGCGGTCTGGATCGCCCTGCTGGCCAGCCCGGCCGACGAGATGCTGATGCTCGGCACGGTGGCGCGCTGGCTCACGGATTGGCCCGCGGCGTTGTGCGTGGCGGGCGCGGGTGTGTTCGCGTTCTCCATCCTGTGGTGGGGGGGTCTGCGGGCCGACGTTTGGACCAACCGGTTGGAATTTCTGTTCATGTACGGGGGCTTCGCCCTGGTGATCCCCGCGGCGTGGATGGCCGTCGGCGGGGCGGGGGGATTGGCCGCGAGACTTCCGGCGGCTCATTTGGTTTTAGGGGGGGGACATTCCGTCGGCTACCTCCTCACCTGGTTCTTCATCGCCCTGTGGACCTTCGTGGACCCCGCGTTCCACCAGCGCGTCTGCGCCGCGGCCGACGCGCGCACCGCGCGGGTCGGCATCTGCGTCTCGGTGGCTTTTTGGTTTCTCTTCGACCTCATGACCACGACGGCCGGACTCTGCGCCCGGGCGCTCACGCCGGAAATGCGCGATCCCCTCATGGCCTACCCGGAACTGGCTTCCCGGCTCCTGCCGCCGGTGCTCAAGGGACTGTTTTTTGCCGGGATGTCCTCCTCGATCATCGCGTCCCTGGCCGCCGCGGGCCTGGTCTCGGCCACGGCCTTGGGCAAGGACGCCGCCGGACGGATATGGGACATGCCTCCCGAGGCCTCCGAGCGTTGGATCCGTTGGGGCCTGCTCGCCTCCGGCGCCGCGGGGTGGGGGCTGGCGGTGGTCTATCCTTCGGTCGTGTCCCTATGGTTCTTCGTCGGCTCGGCCGCGGTTCCGGGCCTGCTGCTCGTGACCCTCTCGGTTTATTTCGAGCCGCTCCGCATGACCCCCCGGGGGGCCTTGTCAGCCTCAGTCGGCGGCGGCTCCGTGGCCCTGGCCTGGCTCGCGCTGGGGCTGCTGCGGGGTTCGGCCGCCTCGCCGAGCTACCCCCTCGGCGTCGAGCCCTTCTACGCGGGGCTCGCTTGCTCGGCGGCGGCGTGGGCCGTCGGGCGCGAGCGGCGCGCGGCACAGCGCGCCGCCGGGCGCAGGTCGAGGTTGCGAGATTCGCGGAGAAGAGGCGCTTAGTCCGACAGCAGCGCCGGCGCTCGCCGGACGGAGAGTATTTCGACGCCGAAGGAGGCGAAAAAGTCCGTAAGACTCGCGTCTCCCTTCAAGTCGTCATCGCGCAACCTTGACGGGGGCGAATCCAGCGGTTATACTAAAGGTATGAAGACGGCCATCTCCCTTCCCGATAAGGTATTCCACGAGGCCGAGCGCTACGCCCGGCGCGCGGGTAAATCCCGCAGCCAGCTCTACAGCCGGGCGCTCGAGGAGTACCTGGCCCGCCACGCCTCGGATAGGGTCGCGGAGGCATTGGACCGCGTTTGCGGGGAGCTCGGCGATCAGCGCGATCCTTTTGTGTCCGCGGCCTCCCGGCGGACCTTGCGGCGGTCGCAGTGGTGATCTTTCAGGGGGAGGTATGGTGGGCCGACCTCCCCCTTCCCTCCGGCTCCGGCCCGGGTTTCCGGCCTTCCGAAGGACTCCGTCGCCAACGTCTCGCAGATCGTCACCATCGACAAATCCCTGTTGGCGGAGCGCGCGGGGAAGATTCCGGCTAGGACTTTCGAGCTCCTGCCCGCCGGGATCGACGTCGTCCTGGGACGATAGCTCTCTGGTTCTTCCGTCTCGGTCGGGGCTGCTGCCGGGGTTGAATCCCTCAGGAGGGGCGGTAGGGGCCCGCCGGCCCGCGCGGCCCGGCGCGGAGGAGCTGGATGACGGCCCCGTTCTTGATCTTTCGGAGGGTTCGTGGATTTTTGACGAGAAACCGGACGAAATCGAAGGCATCAGAGATGTCCTGCCGCAATCGTTCCTTAGATTCTGGTTTCATCGCTTTCTTCTCATTTTGAGGAATTTCTCAATGTACCAGTCGACCCTATCGCCGAGGTCCTGTTCCGCATATTCCAGAACTTCATCGAGCGTGCCCAACCTGAGGGGCTTTTTCTAAATCAGCCGGCCTTGGGGCTGAACCAGAAACTCCACGACCCTTCCTCGACGGCCTGCTGGGCGTGGAAGCACACGGTATCATAGGGACAGTCATCCCCAAGTGTGGCCAAGGTATTCCTCGCGTTTAAGAGGTCGTGCTACGCCTTGCCGAGCCATTGTCTGGCCGCTTCCTCTTTCTTCGTCACGCTCGCGGATAAAGAACTTTCCCTTCCCGGGCCAGGATGTGCCCGATCGTCCCTACGACGCTTTTCTGCTCCTCGTAGTCCTCCCGGGTGAGAACGATCACGTCTTTTGCGACACCCATGCCGTTGAGCGCGACTCCGATCTCGACGGCCTTGTCCCTGCGCTTCCCTCTGAGCTTCGGGAAAATCACGGCCAAATCAACGTCGCTGTCCCTGGTAGGAGCACCTCGGGCGTAGGAACCGAACAGGATGACCCGCTCCGGTTCAAAGCGGGTCACGATCCGCCGGACCATTTTGGATATGACGCCTTGAACCTGAGACGCAGTCATGGTTTTTTAGGGATCCGGATGCCGAAGTTTAACCCGAATTCCGAGACCTGTCAATCCCTGTTTTTCTCCTGAGGATTTGGGGGCTTGACTCCCCAGCAGTTCACATTGCCCTTCCTTCGCTCTACTTCGACGCGCTGAGGGTGCCAAGACTTGAGGCGTGAACCTCAACTTTTCAAACCGCCGGATGCGGACCCGCATGTCCGGTGGTGTGGGAGGGGGGATGGTCGTCGGTATCTCCGGCGATCCCCCCTACCCCGATCCCGGAAGAGCCCGGAGGATTTGGGTCCGGAGGCAGAACGGGCTCCAACCGGGTTGACCGTGGCGGGTCTTGAAACAACGACGCGTCCCACGCCCGGGCCGCCCGCCGAGCTCACGCCCACCGGCCGGAAGCTTCAAGTCCAAGGACTTGAGGCGAGCGCCCAGGGAATGACCCAAGCGCCGGACCCGCGGCGTCCTCAAATTCTGCCGCAAAAATATACACGCGAACTCGCGCCGGCGCGAGTTCAAATCTTGGAAATGCCGGCGCTTTTTCAGCGCGAGAGCAGCATGCGGCACGGTAGAACCGGGGGGGCCGGGCGGCGATCCGGCCGGATATATTCGGGCTCGGGGCCACCGCCTACGAGATGCTGACCGGTCGGCTTCCTTATTAAGGAGGCCGACCCGCGGGCCCAGAAGGAGCGCGAGGACTATGCCCCCCTTCCGGAGGAAGTCCCGCAGGCCCTGCGGGAGTTGGTCGCGCGGATTCGACGTCCTCCTGAGCGCCCGTAATCATGGCGGCGCGAGAGTCATAGGCTTTCGCGGATTTCCCAGGGAATGATCGCGCCCGTCTCAAGCAGATCGAAGAGCTTTTCGGGGCGCCGGCGAGCGACAAAATCCTGAATGGCTTTGCTCCAGATTTCAACCCGCCGGCTGATCGGGAGGCTCTGGCGCAGGCGTGAGATGATGACGACCCCGCGGCGGTCGGCGGGCAACGTCTCAAACTCGGTGTCCTGCGTCAGGAACACGATATCCTCCGCAGCCAGGCGTTTGTGAATTTCCGAATCCGGAAGGCCTCTCATCCCGAGGACGATGATGTGCTCGGCGTCGATCCCGAGGGCGCGAAGACGGTGGTAGAGCGGAAGGGGAAAGTTCTCGTCGAGGAGAACTTTCAAGAAGCTTGCTGCACGGCGGGCGGCAAGTGGGCGGCGACGTGAGCGGCGTAACGAAGCGCGGCGAGGACCTGCTCATGGGTCAGCTGGTAAGCCTGCTGCACCGCCTCGATATTCTCTTCGGCGGCGACCGCGCCGATCACCGTGGCGACGTCTATCCGCGTGCCGCTCAGGCAAGGCTTGCCGAACCTCACGCCGGGGTCCATTGAAATCCCTGGAAACACTTCCATTTATTCTCCTCCGGCTTACCCTAATGAATTATAACAGCCCCGTCACATTTTGTCCACCCAAAGGCGGCCCGATTGACACGCCCCCTCCGGGCGGGCTACACTCACGGATATGGCGTTGAGCTCGATGCCGGCGGCCCGGGTCCTGGCCCTCGCCGCGGCCCTGGGGTCCCGCGCGGAGGGGGCGGCCATCGGCGCCGCCCGCTTCGAGCTCTCGCCCAAGGCCTCGACCAGTGGCGGCGGCGCTGTCATGCTTTGACTTATTTGACTTTCTGGAATTATTCTATTGATCGAATCAGCGCCTTGCCGGTGGGGGTGTCCGCTTCCGGCCCGCCCGCTGGAATGATCCGCCGGGCCGCTTTTGCATGGAATCAAATAATGTTTCGGGGGCCAAGTCCGCTCCGTTTGGCCAAGAGATCGTGCCCCCCTCAATGCGAGCCGAACCAAACAGCTTGATGTTTTTGAGCGGTCTAAAAATAGGCCCCTTGGTCAAAAGATAGCTTAAATCCACTTCGCCTTTCGATCCGTCGTCAAATTCGACGAAGTACACGTAGGGCTTCAGGTATTTTATTTTTACGAGGTCGTTTAATTTCCACATGGATGCTCTCCTCTATCGAAGGGGTTCGATTTTCCTGAGAGGTTTTCCCTGCTTCGCGAGCTTCCAATCGGCCTCCAATTCAGACGGGTGCAAATCAATCCAGTCCCTCACCAGCCTGACCGCCACCTTCGATCTCAAATCCCCCTGAAGAATGTTTCCGCGCAGATCAAAAACCGCTTTTCTACCGCCGTACTCCGCGTGGAAGTGCGGCGGATTGTGATCGTCGAAAAACATGCGAATGATGATCCCAAAGAAGCGGCAAAGCTCCGGCATGAAAATATTTTATCAAATAGGTTCATGCGTCGGCGGAGTTTTCAATGGCTCGTCGATTGACACGCCCCCGCCGGGCGGGCTACACTCACGGACATGGCGTTGAGCTCGATGCCGGCGGCCCGGGTCCTGGCCCTCGCCGCGGCCCTGGGGTCCCGCGCGGAGGGGGCGGCCATCGGCGCCGCCCGCTTCGAGCAGGACGCCTCGGGGCTGGTGCGCATCTCCTACCGCCTGGACAACCCCGAGAACAAGGAGTTCGACGTGGCCCTGAGCCTTTCCCGGGACGGGGGCCGGAGCTTCGAGCTCTCGCCCAAGGCCCTGAGCGGGGACGTGGGGGCGGTCTCCGGGTCGGGTGCGAAGCTGATCACCTGGGAGGTCGAGAAGGACTACCCCGAACTCTCGGGCCGGGACTTCGTCTTCGCGGTGGAGGGGACTCCGCGCAAGACCGCCGCGGAGCGGGCCGGGATCGAGTGGGTCTTGATCCCGGGCGGGAGCTTCATGATGGGTTCGCAGCGCGGCGAGTCTAACGAGCAGCCGGTCCACCGCGTCACGGTGCGGTCGTTTTACATGGCCAAGACCGAGGTGACCAACAAGCAGTACCGGGCCTGCGTGGAGGCCGGGACCTGCGCTCCCGCGCATGCGTCAGACGGGTCCTGTTATGTCCCTGACGGAGGGAGATGGAAGCTGGGGACTCTGCCGGCCTCGTTTCAAGGCGACGATCAGCCCGTTGTTTGCGTGGACTGGGAGCAGGCCAAGGCGTTCTCCGCATGGATAGGCGGGAGACTGCCGAGCGAAGCGGAATGGGAGTACGCGGCGAGGTCCGGGGGCAAGGACCAGGCTTATCCTTGGGGAAACGAGAGGGCGACCTGCGCGCGGGCGGTGATGGACGACGGAGGCGCCGGCTGCGGGAGGAACTCGACTTGGCCCGCGTGCTCGAAGCCGGCGGGAAAAACCGCCCAAGGGCTTTGCGACATGGCGGGCAACGTGTGGGAATGGACGCAAGATTGGCATCATGGTTCCTACAATGCAGCGCCGAGCGATGGAAGCGCGTGGGAATCTCCGGCGGGCTCGTACCGCGTCCTTCGTGGCGGCTCCTGGTACTTCGACGCCGGGTACGCCCGGTCCGCGCTTCGCGGCTACGGCGGCCCGGGCTACCGCGGCGACGACTACGGCTTCCGGCCCTCCCGGTGAGGTCTTACACTCTGCCCTTTAACCCTCTAACCCTTTTCAAATTCGTCGTGAAGCGAGCGAGTCCGGGCGCGTGCGCAGCCGCGCCCGGAAGAGCCCGGAGGATTTGGGTCCGGAGGCAGAACGGGCTCCAACCGGGTTGACCGTGGCGGGTCTTGAAACAACGACGCGTCCCACGCCCGGGCCGCCCGCCGAGCTCACGCCCACCGGCCGGAAGCTTCAAGTCCAAGGACTTGAGGCGAGCGCCCAGGGAATGACCCAAGCGCCGGACCCGCGGCGTCCTCAAATTCTGCCGCAAAAATATACACGCGAACTCGCGCCGGCGCGAGTTCAAATCTTGGAAATGCCGGCGCTTTTTCAGCGCGAGAGCAGCATGCGGCACGGTAGAACCGGGGGGGCCGGGCGGCGGGTTTCGCCCGCCCGGAACCGCACGCGGGCCGCGCTCCTCGCGCCGCTCCTGGCCGCGGCCCTCGCGGTCCCGTCATCGGCGGCTTCCTCCCCGGAGAAGGGCAAGTCCCTGCGCGCCGTGACCGCGCCCGGCGCCATCGACGGCGGCCTGGCGGCGCGCGCGCGCGCGGAGCGCTCCCGGGCGGCCCTGGAAGCGGCCGCGGGCCTGGCGCGGCGAGGCGAGACAGCCCCGGCGCTTCGGGCCCTGGAGTCCATCGTGGCGGCCGACCCCGGGAACCTGGAGGCGCGCAACTGGCTCGGCTCCATTTACGTTGAGCTCGGTCGGCATGAGACGGCTCTCGCGCAGTTCGAGGCGGTCCGCAAACTCCAGCCGGCCGCGGTCTGGCATTATTACGACGGGGAGGCCCTGCTGGGGCGCGAGCGCATGGGGGAGGCGCTCGATGCCTTCAAGGCGGCTCTCGCCGACGGCCCCGGCAAGAACCGGGGGGAAGACGTTTCGGCCAAGGTGAAGGACCGCGTCGCCCGGCTCGAGTAGTACCACGGCCACCTCCGCAAGGTCTCGGAGCATGCGAGCGCCGAGGAGTTCGACGCGGCCCTCGCGGAGCACGCATCCGCGAGGAAGCTCTTCGCGTCGAGCGCCCTGGACCTGGGCGGCCGCGAGCTTCAAGACCGGAGGGAGCGCCGCAGGAAGGAAAAGTCGGAGGCGCTGCTCCAGACCGGCCTGGCGGTTGTGGGCGGCCTGGCCGTGCTCGGCGTCCTCGTCTTCGTGATCGGGCAATTTCAGACGGGCCCGGCCGCGGCCGCGGCCACGGGCCCACCGGCGGGCTCCGCGGCGACCTTTCCTTCCGCGCCCGCAAGCCCCCAGTTCCGCTGGAAACCGGAGCGCGCGGATGTCCTGGGCGCGCTCAAGAGTCCCGACCTGCGGGCCGAGCTGGCCCGGCGCTGCGTTTCGGAGCGGCGCGGCGCCGAGCTCCTGGCCCTCGTCGGGGGCCTGGGCGAGGCGGCGCCGCAGATATTTGCCGCGGCCTTCCTGGCGGCCGGGGACTACGAGACCGCCCGCGATCTGCTGAAGAAGGGGCGGTTGGATCCCGCGCAAACATCCGTGCTGGCGGCGATCGAAAAGGTCTTGCGCCTGCGGCGGCCGGGAGTGGGCGCCCAAACCTACTGGGAGCGCCTGACTCTGGCCAACTCCTTCTCAGGCATGGGCCTGGGGGCGGAGGCCATGGGGATGCTCGATGAGGAGGTCCTCACGGCCGCCTCCCGCGACGATGCCGACGCCATGGTCGTGGCCGGGCATTTCTCGGCCGCCAAGGGCGAGGCCGAGCTTCTTCGGCGCGCGAGCTTAGCCCAGCGCTCCCCGGAGTTCTGGTCGGCCTACGCCGCGGCTTTCAACGAGCTGGGGGGCGCAAGGACGGCGCTGGAGCTCCTCAAGGCCAAGGGGGGCCTCGATGCCGGGGACTATCCCGTCCTGATCTCGGCCCACGCCCGGGCCGGGAGCCTGGCGGGCTTGGACCCCGTCTCGGTTCCCGAGGCTCACCGCCTCTTGCTGGCCGAGGCCCTGGCGGACTCGGGCCTGGAGGAACGCGCGCTCAAGGTGCTGACGGGGCTGCCCAAGGCCGGGTGGGGCGCGCGGGGCTACGGCCTGGGCCTGCGGGTCTTCAACCGCCTCGACCGTTTCCCGGAGGCCGCGCGGCTCTACGCCGAGCTCGAGAAAGTCCTCGGGGCGGGCCAGGCCCCGGAGGTGCATTACTACTTCGCCCTGGCCTGCGAGAAGGCCGGGGCCTTCGAACGCGCCGCGGCCGTCTACCGGGCGCTCCATTCGGCCGTGGGCGACTTCAAGGATATCGCGGAGCGGCTGAGGAACCTGGAGGCCATCCCGGCCGAGGAGTCGAGGCTGGTCACCACCATGACCGCCACCGCGGTCAAGGCCCTGACCGCGGGAGCCGACCTGGGGGCGCTCCTGAGGAGCCTGGAGGACAAGGAGCGCGCGGGCCTGATCGCGGAGCGCTACCTCCTGCTCAAATCCGCGGGAGTCGGCGGGATGGGGATCGTCTACCGGGCCAAGGACCTCAAATCCGGCCGGGATGTCGCCTTGAAGCGGCTGCGGGGTGAGCTCGCGGCCAGCCCCGCCCACCGTGAAGAATTCCGGACCGAGGCCCGCATACTGGGGGCGCTCAGCCATCCCAACATCGTCTCTCTCATCGAAGTTTTGGAGGCCGCCGGGACCATGTACCTCGTCCTGGAGTTCGTCGACGGCGAGACCCTCTCGGCCCTGATCGCGCACCGGGGCCGCGTCCCGGGCCGGGAATGCGCGCGCCTCCTGGACGCGGTCGCCGCGGCCCTCGAGCACGCCCACGGCAAGGGCGTCGTCCATCGCGATCTAAAGCCCGGCAACATCATGCTGGACCGTCGGGGCCTGGTCAAGGTTCTCGACTTCGGCCTAGCGAGGGAGGCGGCGGGCACGCAGTCCGTCCGCGAGGCGGGCGCGTCGGGGACGCCCGCCTACATGGCCCCGGAGCAATACCAGGGCCGGGCGTCGGTGCGGTCGGATATCTTCGGGCTCGGGGCCACCGCCTACGAGATGCTGACCGGGAATCTTCCGTTCAAGGAGGCCGACCCCCGGGCCCAGAAGGAGCGCGAGGGCTACGCCCCCCTTCCGGAGGAAGTCCCGCAGGCCCTGCGCGAGTTGGTCGCGCGGTGTCTCAAGGCCGATCCGGCGGCGAGGCCCCAAAGCGCCGGTGAGCTCCGGGCGGCGCTGGCCCGTCTTCTTGGGGGCGCGGATTCGACGTCCTCCTGAGCGCCCCCCGAACGCTCTATAGACCGCGCTTGAGCGCAATCATGGCGGCGCGAGAGTCATAGGCTTTCGCGGTCGATCCCGAGGGCGCGAAGACGGTGATAGAGCGGAAGGGGGAAGTTCTCGTCGAGGAGAACTTCCAAGAAGCTTGCGGCACGGCGGGCGGCAAGTGGGCGGCGACGTGAGCGGCGTAACGAAGCGCGGAGAGGACCTGCTCATGGGTCAACTGGTAAGCCCGCTGCGTCCGGACGCAGCGGCTCACGGCCGAGGTGAGCGGGGTGACCTTATCCGCACCGGGGCGGATAGGTTTGGAAAACGGCCGCGGTGGCAATAACTTTCCGACAACGACCTTCCGCACAGCCGCTACCGGCGCACGACCAATGAAACCCTGGGTGAAGTCGGGAGAAAAACCCGTGGCGAACTCGTCGCCGCGTGTGCTAGCGCAGCTTTTCCAGCCTCGTTCCCCTACCGGAGGCGAGACTGTTTCTGGCGCTCTCGATTCGGCGCAGGAAGCGAGGATCGTTCTCCAGGCGATAATCGAGCCAATCGTCTTCCGTCTCGAAACCGATCAGCACGCCCGCGGGGTGGCCGTGGCGCGTGATGATCACTTCTTCTTTTTCCGCCAGATGCAGATATCGCGAGAGGTCATCCTTTACTTCCGACAAGGCAATCTTTTTCATGATTTTTTACCCGCCTTTTCAAGCCATTCCGCGACTTTGGACTTGGATATGACCGCCAGTATTCGGACCTCCCCGCCTTCCACGTCATAAAATACCCGAATGTCATCTATTCTCAGCCGATACTGAGGATGCTTCAGCCCCCGCAGCCTCTTAATCCGGCTTTTGCTCGCCTTGTCAGGCTCATGCCTCAGATGCCTTTCGATGAGATCCTTGGCCTTCGTCCCAATAGGGGCGCCCAACAGCCGCAGATCCTCGGCCGCCTCCGGCGATACGAGGATCTCATGCCACATTCTGGCTATAGTATAGCTAGAATAGGCGTCGGCGTCAATTCGACGTCCACCTGAGCGCCGTCCTGTGCTTCCTCTCCCGCATGCAGGGATGTCGCCGAAAAATGGGTCTTTACGAGAAGATATCGGAAAGATTGGGCGTCAAGCCCGGCAGGAGGGGGGTTTCGAGCGCATGACCCGCTTCCAGGGATAACTCGGCCGCGCGGACATACCCGCGGTCGCTCAGGCGGTGAACGTCCACGGTTTCCAATTCGGGGTCCACGATCCAATACTCGCGCACGCCGTAGCGCTCGTAGAGCTTGCGCTTGACCGTCTCATCGGTCTTGCGGCTCGTTTGTGAAATAATTTGGCTCATGGCACGGAACTGTGGGTTGAGAAGGAGCGCGTGAGCGAAGCGAA